>JAISGY010000059.1 GCA_031262835.1 Ruminococcus sp. | reverse complement strand
CCACTTGCCCACTTGCCAACTTTCGGTGCGCCCTCAGCGGACCATTATTCTAACCCGAATTTCACACGCATTCTCAGCAACTGCGCTCTCTGTAATGTTCGTTGTTAGTTTTACTCCCGCTTCAACGGTTTATGATAGTATTATATATTTCTGTTTTACGTTTGTCAAGCCTTTTTCGCAAATTTACAGAAAATTCACAAAATAGTGGTATGGAGCACATTTATAAAATGTGTTCCGAAATGCATTTGCAAATTTCTAAGATTTTTGAACCGCCCGAAAACTCGAATGTGACCTGACCAAGCCCCGAATAGTAGAGCTGGAGTTCGGAATCAAGGTCGATTACACCCGAAGTTTCGATTGAAAAAGCTTGAATTCGCCTGTAGGGCAGGGTTGTTATGTCGCGCTTTTTGCCTGTGACACCTTGAACATTTATCGCGATAACGCGCTTGTTGGTAAAAATTACCCCATCGCGGACGGTCTGGTAAGCTTCGATAATGTGCTCGCCGTCAATTAATACAGGCTTAATCTTTTTAGCCGCGCCGGTTTCGTCGTTGTGTTTCGTGAGTTTGAAAAGTTTCGCATTTTCAAAATCTATCATGATTACCTCTTATTTCGCGGAAAAGCCTTCCCAGTCTTTGAGGAAACGTTCAATACCTGCATCGGTAAGGGGGTGCTTGAGCATTTGCTTAATAACGTTCATCGGAACGGTTGCGATATGACAGCCGAGGCGAGCGGCGGTTGTAACATGAATCGGGTTACGAGTAGAAGCCGCGATTATTTCAGTCTTGAGCCCCTGAACGCGGAAAATCTCAACAATTTCCATAATCAGGTTCATACCTTCCATGCCAACGTCGTCGAGACGGCCGAGGAAGGGCGAAACGTAGGTTGCGCCTGCCTTAGCGGCAAGAAGAGCCTGTGCGGCGGAGAAGATGAGGGTTACGTTGGTGTGGATGCCCTTCGCTGTAAGAATCTTACAAGCCTTCAAGCCGTCAGCCGTCATCGGCAGTTTTATAACGATATTTTTGTGGATAGCGGCGAGGGGCAGAGCCTCTTCAACCATCTTGTCAGCCTGTAAGCTTATAACTTCGGCGGAAATCGGTCCGTCAACAATCGAGGTGATTTCGGTAACAACTTCCTTGAAGTCGCGCCCCTCTTTCGCGATAAGCGAAGGGTTCGTGGTTACGCCGCAAATTACGCCGAGGTCGTTTGCTTCGCGAATGTCCGCAACGTTGGCGGTATCAATAAAAAGTTTCATGTAATTTTCTCCACATATTTATATATTTGCAAGTTCAGCAAAGTTATCTTTCAAAGACGGGTAAATCTTATCGTAGAGTCGATAGTATTTATCGTAAGAAGGAACGTTCGCAGTTATAGGTTCGCAGATTTTGTCAACCGCAACAACAGCCGCCGCCGCTTCGGGAACGGATTTGTACGCCCCACACGCAACAAGCGCGAGGATTGCAACACCGAGAGCCGGACCCTGTTTCGACTTAACCGTCTTAACCGGGCAGTTATAGAGGTCGGCGAGCATCTGCCGCCAGAGGGGAGAAGAACCGCCGCCGCCGCAAGCCGCCATGTCGTCCGCCGCAATCCCCATCTCCTTGAAGACTTCGGTGCAGTCTCGGAGCGAATACGCAACGCCTTCCATTACGGCGCGGAGCATATGAGCCTTCGTATGAATCGCCGAAAGCCCGAAGAACACGCCTCTTGCGTTCGGATCAAGATGCGGAGTACGCTCGCCCATGAGGTAGGGGAGGTATAAAAGCCTGTCGGAACCTATCGGAATGCGCTCTGCCGATTTGTCCATGAGGATATATTCGTCGGTCCCCATCTGTGTGGCAACGTATTTTTCCGCCCCGCAGAAATTGTCCCTGAACCATTTGAGCGACAAGCCCGCGCCCTGTGTTACACCCATGAGGTGCCATGCGCCGGGAACAGCCGCGCAACAGGTGTGAACGCGCCCCTTAGGGTCGATCGCCACGCCCGAGGTATGCGCGAAGACAACGCCGGAAGTGCCGATCGTCGTAAACGCCTTCCCGTCGACCGCAACGCCCGTTCCGATCGCCGCCGCCGCATTGTCGCCCGCGCCGCCGCAGACGATGGTTGAAGCTTCAAGTCCGAGTTCATCGGCAACAGCCGGCTTAAGCGTACCGGTAACTTCGCAGGATTCGTAAACCTTTCCGAGGAAACTCTTATCAATCCCCAAGAGCCCCAACAGTTCGTCCGACCATTTACGGTTCGGAACGTCGAGGAGCTGCATACCCGAAGCGTCGGAAACTTCCGTTGCGAATTCACCGGTTAAGATGAAGCGTAAGTAATCCTTCGGGAGTAATATATGTTTACATTTTGCGTAAATTTCGGGCTCGTTATTTTTTACCCAAAGAATCTTCGCCGCAGTCCAACCCGTGAGAGCGGGGTTCGCGGTTATAGCAATGAGTTTTTCGCGCCCTACAATGCGGTTCATCTCGTCAACTTCCGCCGCCGTCCGTTGGTCGCACCAGATTATGGATTTGCGGAGGACTTCGCCTTCTTCATCAAGCATAACAAGCCCGTGCATCTGCCCGGAAATGCCTATGCCGCGAACGTCCGATTTGTTAACGCCGCTCTTTGCCATAACCGCCTTGACGGTGCCTATCATGGCATTTTTCCAATCGGCGGGGTCTTGTTCCGCATAACCGTTTTGCGGCTGATACATGGGATATTCAATCGTTTTTTCAGCGATAACGCCGCCGCGCTCGTCGAAAAGAACGGTTTTAGTTCCGCTTGTACCGCAGTCGATACCGATAACGTACATAATAATTCTCCATTTACAGGAAATAGGGGATTGTTCCGCCCGTGGACAGAATCGCCGCCGTCAGCCTCATCAGAAAGCCTTGCAAGAAAGCCCATCAG
>JAISGY010000010.1 GCA_031262835.1 Ruminococcus sp. | reverse complement strand
CGGTCAGTCTTCTTCTAACATTATACCTGTGGATTTCGTTTTAGTCAAGCAAAGAAAAACAACAATCGCAAGGATAGCTGTTTCAGCAATTTCTTCCTTGCGATTACTATTATACGAGGGTATACAGATAGGTACGACTAATACACTTATCGAATCGGCGATGAGCTTCCTTAGAAATGGTTTTTCTCCAAAGGATATAGCGAAAGGTATAAAACTCCCCCTCGCCGATATTGAAGCCCTCCAAAAGAATCTGTAAAACCAACAACATACCGCACACCGATTAAGATGTGCGGTATTTTTTACGGCTCTGTTTCTTCGGGCGGTAAAGTCTCTGCAACAACCGTTTCGGTAAGCGGAGCGGCGGTTTCCGGCGGTGCTGTAGCGGCGGCGATTTCGAGCGGCAATGTTGCGGCGGTTGTCTCCGCAACTGTCTCCGTAACAGGCTTGAGCCCCACAGCCCCGAACCGCAGGTCGTCGATATGCTTTATTAAACTTTGCGTATTCGCCGCGAAAATGTTGTTAATAAACAGCACGTCGGTGATGTTTTTTTGCTTCATATACTCTATCGCGTTCATTCCGAAAAAGCGGATATCAATTACATAAATTTCCTCAAAATAGGGGATAAGCGAAGGAATCAGAGCGTTCCCGAACGATTCCTTAAAGACGGTAAGCCGCTTTCCGTTCTTATTTTCAGTCACAATATGAGTGTGAACCGCGTCCATGCCGATAAACATCGCGTAGGAATTGTCAACGGCGGCGGCTTCGTAGATTAGCTGCCCGAATCCGCGGGAGGTGAATGTGTCGTAGTTGATAAACTCGGTGGTGTAGGGGAGGGGTTGTTTGTAGTATGTGAACGTCTCGGGCGAGTTTTTAATCTTAATATCGTTCGTGTAACCGTAGAGCGACCCGACATAACCCTCGCGGGAGACTGCTTCATAATCTTCAATCGGCTGAACCGTCTCACCCAAAACTTCCGCAAACGCTGTTGAAGCATAATACGCCCCAAGCTGCGACCAGTGGTGATCGGTTTTAAGGTAAATGTCCTCATTTGTGTGCGAAGCAAGCTTGCTGTACGCGTCAACAGGCTCAACACCCACAAGGTTTTCGTAAATATGCTTAATCTGCGTAAGCTCCGAACCCGAATAGTCTTCATACTTCGCCGGAAGGTAAAACTCAACCGCCGTCGGCACAACCATGTTGTAAACGTTAACGCCCTCGCCGAGCTCCGCCTTATACGCGTTTAACACGTCGGCGTAATATTTCCCCTGCGACTTGCTCCCGCCGAAAAGCATAAAACTTCTGTCGCCGACGGTGACAATACCGTTGTTGTCGAATTCCATTGTACCCTCTTCGAGAGGCGGCGCGGTGACGGTATCATTGGATCCGGGGAAGGCTTCGGCGGGGACAGGGGCAGTTGTAACCGTTGTCACAGCCGCTTCGGCTTCAACATTTGCAAGAGGCGCGGTTGTAACAACAACAACCGGCGGCGGCGCGATTTCGTCTGTTTCGACAATTTCAACATTGCCGTGGAATTTAACGTTGTCCTGCCTAATCCCCTCAAGCTCCTTAATCTCCCCCGAAAGCTCAACGAGACTATCCCGCATAGGCACGGTATCGGCGAACCATTTCGTAAGCTCTCGCGTAAACGACCCGTCAAGATAACTTTCTGCGGTAAATTTCGGCAGCTTCGCAAGCTCGCGGTTTTCGAGCTCCGATTCATTCGGGCGCGGCAGCAGTGCAAGCGCAAGCGAGATAAACACCAAAAGGGTTACGACAACAATCATAGCCCAAAAATACGCAAGTTTTACTTTTCGTTTATTCATAACTAAAACCTAAAATAAAGGAACGGGTTGTTCGTCGCCCCGACAAGGAGGATTGACGAGAGAATAAGCACCGAACAGGCGGCAAAGGCTTGAGCTCCGGCATAAACGCCGATCTGGCGGGGTTTTGCTTCAAAGAAGCTCCTCAATTTCGGAACAATCGGCGTGCAGAATACCGCACCGATAATGATGATGAAGATATTGTTGAGGAAGGCAGTTTTCGTAAGCTCGTCAACGAACTTAACGCCGCCGCCGAACATTGCAGAGAGGTAAACCCCAAGCTGCGAAAGGTCTGTGAAGTAGAATAACGCCCAACCCAAGACCGCCGCGAAGAGAAGGTAGATTACCGACAAAAACTTCGGTATCTTTTCTAAAATCTTCCCGAGGAAGAGGTTTTCGAGGATAATAAGTACCCCGAAATAACAGCCCCAAAGGATAAAATTCCACGATGCGCCGTGCCACATTCCCGTCAGGAACCAGACTATGGCAAGGTTTAGGTACATATGCCGCCTGTTCCCGCCGAGTGGAATATAAACGTATTCGCGGAAGAACGAGCCGAGGGAGATGTGCCAACGCCGCCAAAATTCCTTCGCAGAGCCGGAGATGTAGGGGTAGTTGAAGTTTTCAAGGAAAGTAAACCCCGCCATTCGTCCCATGCCGATCGCCATGTCGGAATAGCCGGAAAAATCGTAGTAGATTTGCAGCGCGAACATTATTACGCCGAACCATGCGCCGACGGTGCTTTGCGGGAGGGCTTTCCCGAGGAATTCGTCAGCGAGCGCACCGAAAGAATTGGCTAAAATAACCTTTTTCCCGAGCCCCAAACAGAAGCGAATTAAGCCTTTTGAAAAATTGGTGGTTGAAATATCGCGGTTTTCAATCTGCTTTTCAATCGTATCATAACACACAATCGGTCCGGCGACAAGCTGGAAGAACATGGATATGTACATCATAAACTTGAGGAAAGAGCGTTGAGCCTTAACCTTGCCGCGGTAAACATCGACGATGTAGGAGATTGATTGGAAGGAATAGAAGCTGATACCGATAGGGAGGTCGAGTTCGTGAACGGGGAGAGCAAGCCCGGTTATACTATTAAAAGTCTGTGTGAAGAACGCGCCGTACTTGAAAACGGCTAAAAGCCCGAGATTTACGACGAGTGATGCCGCAACCCCGAGCTTTGCGATTTTTGTACCGAAATGCTTGTTTATAAAGAGTCCGTTTAGATAATCACAAAGCGTCGAGCCGATAAGGAGAAGCACCCAGACGGGTTCGCCCCATGCGTAAAAGACGAGTGAAAAAATAACAAGGACGACGTTTTTATAGGTTAAGTTTCGGCTTAAAAAGTAAAATATGAAAAAAAGCGGTAAAAATGCGTAGATAAATATCAGTTCTGAAAAGACCAATTTCTAAACCTACTCAAATGTTAATAGTACGACGCCCCTGCTTGCCCCTGCCGCCCCAGCCGCCCCAACCACGCCTGACGCCCCAACCACGCCTGACGCCTCCCGGACTTTAGCCGGCTTTTGCGACGGGTTGTTCTGCCGCAACGGTTTCGGTGATTCTCTCTATGTCAGCACCTAAAGACCTAAGCTTGTTGATAATATCTTGGTAACCGCGTTCAATGTGGCTTATCGAGTCAATTTCGGTAACACCGGAAGCGGCGAGACCGGCAACAATTAAAGCCGCGCCTGCGCGAAGGTCGGGAGCGTTAACCGGCGCGCCCATGAGCTTGCCCACGCCGTCAATAACGGCAACCTTCCCGTCAACGGAAATTTCCGCGCCCATCCGCCTGAGCTCGTCAACGTAGCGGAAACGGTCGTCGAAAATGTCTTCGGTGATGATGCTTGTCCCTTCGGCGAGACAGAGAAGCGTCGCGATAAGGGGTTGCATATCAGTGGGGAAACCGGGATGCGGAGCAGTACGGATATTGGTTTTGATGAACGGACCGTCGGTTGTAACGCGGATTGAGTCGTCGAAGGATTCGATATTTACGCCGATCTTTTCAAGGCGGTTGGTAATTGTTTCAAGGTGTTTCGGAATAACATTTTTGATGAGGACATTTCCGCCTGTTGCGGCGGCGGCAACCATGTAGGTCCCTGCCTCAATCTGGTCGGGGATAATTGAGTAGGTACTTCCGCGCAAGAATTTCACCCCGCGGATTTTAATAACATCAGTCCCCGCGCCCATAATTTCCGCGCCCATCGAGTTAAGGAAGTTTGCAACATCGACAATCTGCGGCTCTTTCGCAGCGTTTTCGATAACCGTCAAGCCGTTACCCTTAACGGCGGCAAGCATGGTGTTGATTGTCGCGCCGACTGTAACAAGGTCGAAGAAAATCGGTGCACCCTTTATTTCGTCGGCGGTAATGTCAATCATGCCGTGGTCGAGAGCGGTTTTCGCGCCGATTGTTACAAAAGCTTTTATGTGCTGGTCAATCGGTCTGTCGCCGAGATAACACCCGCCGGGCATAGACACGCGAGCGGTTTTGTACTTGCCGAAAAGCGACCCTAAAAAATAGTACGAAGCGCGCATGAGTTTTGCAAGGTCATACGGCACAACGGTACTGATTAGGTTTGTCGCGTCTATGCGTACGGTGCAGTTTTCAAGATATTCGATTGACGCGCCGAGTTCAGAAAGAATTCTAAAGGCAACGTCAACGTCGGAGATTTTCGGTACATTTTCAAGTATGCAGGGTTCATCGGATAAAATAACGGCAGGGATTATTGCGACTGCGGCATTTTTCGCGCCGCTTATTTCGACTTCACCCGTGAGTTTTCTGCCGCCTTTTATAATAAATTTTTCCAATGTTATAACTCTTCTTTTTCTCTGTATTTTACGACCGCTAATGTAGATTATGTGCATTTTGTTATGTAAAAATTCTAAACGTATCAAAAATCGTTAATTTAACTATTTATGGTAAATATAGGCGTGGGGAGTATATTATGCCCACTATTACAGTATACCATAAACTGAATTAAAAGGAAAGTATTTTTGCTAAAAAATATATGACAGTTTAATTACATTATTTTTATTAATGACAAAACTATTAAATGGAGCGGATAAAAGGCATAAAATGCGTATTTCTCAAGCACATTCGGCTTTTTATATGGTTGCGTTTTTTTGTAAAAATTCTCGTCCCGCAAGATTATTAAGAAAGGTAAAAAATAGCAAAACCAAACGAATATTGACAAGAAGTTTGACATAGATGAAAAGCTCGAATAGAGTTTAATGAAGTTCCCGGAATCGCCTATCGCCATACCCAAGTTTGAATAAAAATACAACAGCGTCAATGCCAAAAACCCGCCCGCGAATTTTTTTCTGTCATCCATAAGCGCGTCGGAAATAACTACAACCGCCAGACCAAACCAACCTTCATCGCAAAACAGCATTATAACGGCGATTATAACGAGAAGCGGGATTTTTATGATGGGCTTTCGGTGACTATGAATGACGCGCAGAAACTGCAACCCAAAAAACATTGTGAAGAGGACATTAAGTTGCAGATAGTTATTCGCAAAATCGCCGTCATATTTAAAAAGAACGTACGGGTACACGCTTAGCAGCGCGAATATTAATAGCCGAAGCGAATACCTGTTAAGGTTTGAGGAGTGTTTATAACCGACGGCAAGCAAATAGAAAAACAGCGGCGCGGAAATTCTGCCGATTCCGTGAAATATCGCGTAAGGTAAGGCGTAGTAGTTGTGCCCGGGGAGTATGAACGCAACATGGTCGAAAACCATTGAAATAACCGCGATTATTTTAATGGTTTTCGTGTTGACGTAAAAACTTTTCGTCTTCAAGCTAAACAATGTAAACTTTTTTCATAACCTGCGGGGTAACAGGGCGGTCATTAGCCCCGGTTACAGTTGCGGCGATTTCGTCTACCGCCTCCATCCCCTCGATAATCCTTCCGAAAGCGGCGTATTCGCCGTCAAGGTAGGACGCGTCGGCGTGCATTATGAAAAACTGGGAGGACGCGCTGTCCTTGTTTTGTGCTCTCGCCATCGAAAGAACGCCGCGGGTGTGCTTAAGGTCGTTTTTAACGCCGTTCGAGCGGAACTCACCCTTTATTTTTTCCTTTGCGCCGCCCATACCGGTGCCTTCGGGGTCGCCGCCCTGAATCATGAAGCCGGGTATTACGCGGTGAAAGATAAGTCCGTCATAGAAGCCTTCGGAGACGAGCTTTTCAAAGTTTTTTACCGTTATCGGTGCAGCTTCGGGGTAGGTCTCAGCCTTCATTGTCTTGCCGTTTTCAAGCTCAAAAACAATCATATTTACCTCTGTATTAATTTTTCTTTACCCCAAGGGTAACCTTCTCGCCGTTAATATCCCAATCCGCAGAGTGTTCGGTTATTTCACCGAAGATAAAATTTTCAGCAAGGCAATCATGCCCGATGGTCTTCCTGTTTCGTTCGATTAACCCGCAAAGGTTATCGTTGCCCGACGCGTAAAGCGTAATCCTGTCCATAACGTCGAAGCCGGCTTTTTTGCGCATGGTCTGAACCTTGCTTATAATTTCGTTGACGAAGCCTTCTTCAAGGAGTTCAGGGGTTATGCTTGTGTCAATTGCCACGGTGTAGCCGTTCTCTGTTTCGGCAAAGTAACCTTCCGTCTGTTTTGTATCAATTAACAGGTCCTCTGCATATAGCCGTACCTCACCCGACGGCAGTTTAAGCACCAAAACGCCGGTACTGTCAAGCTCCGCCTTAGCGGCAGTCCCGTCAACTTCCGTCAGTGCCACCTTGATTTCACCAAGCTGCTTACCGAATTTCGGACCGACAGTCTTAAGCTGCGGCTTGAAACTGTAGGAGACAAAGCGGTCGGTGTCGTCGGTGAAGATAACTTCGCGGATATTGAGCTCGTCGCGGATAATCTCCGCAAATTCGTCCGACAAAGCGTCAGAAGCTGTCTTAACGTAAATCTTCGAGAGCGGTTGACGGTTTTTGAGGGATGCGCCGTTCCGGCAGGCGCGCCCGAGGGTAACAATCTGCAAAACCGTTTCCATATTGTTTTCGAGGTCAGTGTCGATTAATTGTTCGTCAACTTCCGGGAAAAGGCAGAGGTGAACGCTTTCGGGAGCGTTGCCGTCCAAACCGCATACTATATTTTGGTAAATTGATTCGCTTATAAAGGGAATCATAGGCGCGGCGCATTTTATAACGGCAATCAGCGCGTTCCAAAGTGTGCGGTAAGCGTTAATCTTGTCCTGTGAGAGCTCGGTCGCCCAGAAACGCTCGCGGGAGCGGCGGACATACCAGTTTGAAAGCTCGTTTGTAAACTCTTCAATTGCCTTACACGCCTCGGGGATACGGTACCCGGCAAGGTTTTTATCGACTGCCTTTATCATTGACATCTGTTTCGACAAAATCCATCTGTCCATTATGCTCGGTCTTTCCGTCTTATAAAGGTTCGGGTTAAAGCCGTCAATTTCGGCGTAGAGAACGTAGAATGCGTAGGTGTTCCAGAGTGTTCCGATAAATTTCGCTTGAACTTCGCTGACGTATTTACCTATCCAACGGCTCGGAATCCACGGTGCGGAATTGGTGTAAAAATACCAACGGATAGCGTCCGCGCCGTATTCGTTAAGACAATCGAAGGGGTCAACGGAGTTGCCGAGCGATTTTGACATCTTGCGCCCGAATTCGTCCTGAACGTGCCCCATTACGATAACGTTCTTAAACGGCGATTTGTTAAAGAGCAGGGTTGAAATTGCCATCAGCGAATAGAACCAACCGCGTGTTTGGTCGATTGCTTCGGAGATGAAGTCGGCGGGGAATTCCTTTTCAAAAAGCTCTATATTCTCGAAGGGGTAGTGGTGTTGGGCAAAGGGCATAGCTCCGCTGTCGTACCAACAGTCGATAACCTCCGGCACGCGCTTCATCGTCTTGCCGCACTTTTCACAGGGGAAGGTTATTTCGTCAATAAACGGTCTGTGTAGCTCAATGTCGGCGGGGCAGTCGGGGGAAAGCCCGCGTAGCTCCGCAATAGAACCAATCGAGTGACGATGCCCGCATTCGCACTCCCAGATGTTAAGCGGCGTTCCCCAATAGCGGTTGCGGGAGATGCCCCAATCTTGGACGTTTTTAAGCCAGTCGCCGAAACGCCCGATACCGATTGATTCGGGGTACCAGTTAACTGTGAGATTATTTTTAACAAGGTCGTCGCGAACCGCCGTCATGCGGATAAACCAAGTGTCGCGGGCGTAGTAGATTAAGGGTGTGCCGCAACGCCAGCAATGCGGGTAACTGTGTTCAAAAACGGGCGCGGAAAATAGCAATCCGTTTTCCTTGAGATTAGCTAAAATATCTTTATCGGCGTCTTTGCAGAATTTCCCCGCCCAGAGCGTCTCGGCAGTCATTTCGCCGGCAGCGTTTACAAGCTGAACGAAGGGAAGATCGTACTTCCTTCCGACATTCGCGTCGTCTTCACCGAACGCGGGCGCAATGTGAACAACGCCGGTACCGTCGGTGAGGGTAACATAGTTGTCGCAGGTTACAAACCAAGCCTTTTTATCGGGCGTTACAAAATTCCAGAGCGGCTCGTATTCCTTGTTTTCAAGGTCTTTCCCGACAAATTTTTCAAGAATTTCCGAATCTTCGCCGAGAACAGTGTTAACCAAGGCTTCCGCCATGTAATAGGTGTAATCCCCGGAACGGACTTTGACATAACTTTCATCAGGGTTAACGCATAGCGCAACGTTAGAAGGAAGCGTCCAAGGAGTGGTTGTCCAAGCTAAAATGTAGGCGTCTTCGTCCTTAACCTTGAAGCGGACAATTGCCGAGCGTTCCTTAACGTCCTTGTAGCCTTGCGCAACCTCGTGCGAGGAAAGGGGAGTCCCGCAGCGCGGGCAGTAGGGGACAATCTTAAAACCCTTGTAGAGAAGACCCTTGTCCCAAATCTCCTTAAGCGACCACCATATTGACTCAATGTAGCTGTTGTCGTAGGTTATATAGGGGTGCTCCATGTCAGCCCAAAAGCCGACCCTGTCAGAAAAGTCCTCCCAAAGCCCCTTATATTTCCAAACGCTCTCTTTACACTTCCCGATAAACGGTTCAATCCCGTACCGCTCAATCTGTTCTTTCCCGTCAAGCCCGAGCGTCTTCTCAACTTCAATCTCGACAGGCAGCCCGTGGGTGTCCCAGCCTGCCTTGCGCGGAACGTACTGCCCCTTCATTGTGTGGTAGCGGGGGATAATGTCCTTTATCGCCCGAGTTAGGACGTGACCGATATGCGGCATACCGTTAGCCGTCGGCGGTCCGTCGTAGAATACATAAGACTTCGCGGAGCTTTCTTCCCGCTCCTCCATGCTCTTTTCAAATATGCGGTTTTCTTTCCAAAACTGCAATACGTCTGCTTCGCGGCTCTTAAAATCAAGCGCGTTAGCAACCTTTTTATACAAGTTAATCATCCTCAAAAAATAATTATACAAATTATTATACCATTTTTTTAACCAATTGTCAAGGTTTAAACACAGATTTTATGAAAAAAGCAGCGGACAGATTAACTAAAATCTATCCGCCGTCTGTCGTTATATTTGTATATTTATACTATAATGTTTAAGCCATGTGTTTACCTGAATGAGGTAGGCAAGGATTTGCGGTCCGCGCATTAACTGACCGTACCATGGTTTCCCGAGGACGGCATTTTTGTCGGAAACGGTTGAAGGGTTTGAGATTAGGGTGCGGATAGTTTTCGGATTTATAAGCTCGTTTATGGGTTCGGTTTTGTCCGCTAAAATTCTGTTCATACTGTTGCAAACCGCTTCGGTGTAGATAGGGTTGTGTGTTTTCGGGTAAGGGCTTTTTTTGCGGTAGACAATTTCCTCCGGCAAAAGGTCTGAAACCGCAGCACGAATGATTCCTTTTTCTCTATTTTGGTCAGCACCAAGCCGCGACTTAATTTCCCACGGCATATTATAAGCGTACTCAACAATCCGATGGTCACAAAAAGGCACTCTGACTTCAAGCCCCGAGTACATACTCATACGGTCTTTGCGGTCCCTTGGCGTAAAGATTCTATATACCGGTTTGAAAGCATATGATTTATCGAGAGGTAAACATATGCAGAAAATCGTTCTCCCGGAACAATTACAAAAAGAGATGTTAAAATTTTTTCTGAGGACGTCAATACCGCGAAAGAAGGCGGTTAAGAAATGAATGAAACGGGTATATATGTAAGAGTTTCAACAGAAGAACAAGCACAGGACGGCTTTTCAATACGAGCGCAGGAGCAAAAACTCAAGGACTACGCCCGAATAAAGGATTGGCAGATATATAAAATCTACGCAGACGAGGGCATTTCGGGTAAGGACATTAAGGGCAGACCCGCCGTAAAAGAGCTTATCGCGGACGTTGAAGCGGGAATAGTCAAAAACGTGCTGGTTTTCAAAATTGATCGCTTAACACGTTCCACCGCCGACTTGATTTACCTTGTCGATACATTTAATAAATACGATTGCGCGTTCAATTCCTTGCTTGAAAGTATCGACACACACACGGCAAGCGGCAGAATGTTCTTGAAAATTATCGGCATCTTCGCGGAATTTGAACGCGAAAACATTATCGAACGCACGAGGGTAGGGGTTGAGCGGAAGGTCAAGGAGGGTTATTCCCTCTGCACCGCACAGGCAAGTTACGGCTACGATAGGGCAATAGGCGAGCGGATTCAGACGATAAACGAGGAAGAGGCGGAAATAGTCCGTGAGATTTTCGATATGTTTGTAACGGGCGGAGAAACACTGACGAATATCGCAAGGCTTCTTAATCTCCGTGGGGTGAAAACAAAGGCAGACAAAACATGGGACAGCTCAAAAATCCGACGACTGCTAAAAAACAGCAACTACATAGGCAACGTCCGACACCACATTGACGACCCGAAACGCGAAACGCACTATGACGGTCTGCATGAACCGATTTTAGACGAGGAAATCTTCATCGCCGCGAACGATTTACTTGAAAAAAATACTCGAACATCAATAACTAAGCCGCCGAATAATGAAAAATATTTTTCGGGGTTTTTGGTATGCAGTGAATGCGGATATAAGCTCAAAACATACGCTACTTTCAAACAGCTTAAAACGAGAAAACAAAAAGCAATCGGCTACGTCTGCCCAAATAAAACGCTTAAAACCTGCCACGCACCGAGTATGAGCCACAAAAAAGCAGAAGCGGCGTTTGATGAATATTTATCGCAAATCGCAGATTTTGAGCCGCCGGAATTAGAAATTAATACAGAACAAAAAAACACAAAAAATATTACTGCATATGAAAATAAGCTTAAAGCTCTTGAAGCTAAGGATAAAGAAACGCTTGAACTTTATGTTACAAACGAACTTTCTTTTGATGAATATCGAGCAATGCGGACGAAGATTGAAGCTGACAGGATTGTTATAAATACCGAAATTGAGCGAATAAAAATGCCCCCGGATAACGAGAGCAATTTTACAAAGAATGATATTATTCTTAATTTGCGTGAGAATTGGGAATTGCTTACCGATAGCGAGAAGCGGACTTTTTTGCGGAATTTTGTGGAGCGGATTGTTATTGAGAGTACAAAAGGGGAGGGGAGTTACTTCGGGGAAGTGAAGGTTTTGGAGGTGGGGTTTAGGGATTGATTATTGTACGCTTCTTACGGGGAGAGCCTCGATATAACCTCTGTAGCCTTGCGGCGCAAGCTGTATACGCGGTGCATCTTCGGGTGCGAATTTGAAACCGTAGATTTCGGGCTTGTAGTTTTTCATCAGCTCCCACATATCGTCGATTGCGTTTTCAAAATCCGCGTCATCATAGGGCTGTCCTTGGAAGACCATCAGTTTGCAGGCGGGCAATTCCACAAGATCGAATCCGTCGGGAACATTACCGGAATAATCAAGCGGCAATTCCACGCCTTGAACGTATTCGGACGTACCCTCCGGGCGCATATTTTCGGGCATCCACGCGCCGACAGGCTCGTAAAGAGCTTCCTTAACGCTCGTCAAAAGCCCCCAAATGTCACAGCCGACCTCTTCGCAATAGCCGAAATATTCGGTTGCGGTTTTTGCTCGTTTACAAAGAAATTTACGCTCCGGGCGTTCTATTACTTGGACAAAAATTGTGTTAGCGTTTTTCGACATGATTAAATCCTCCTTATTTTTACGGTTTGTTACTACCGGGTCGGGAATGAACAGATAGAGCGGCGGAGTTTCTTTGCCGTATTGATGCGGAGTAATGCCGAATTCCTTTGAAAAAGCGCGTGTGAAACCCTCATGAGAGTCGAAAACGAAGTCGAGAGCTACATCTAAAACTCGCGTTTCATCGTCGCG
>JAISGY010000068.1 GCA_031262835.1 Ruminococcus sp. | reverse complement strand
GTGAGAGCGAGTGCGGAAGAGCCTTTGAGAACATCTTCGGGGATTGTTATTCCTGCCTCTGCGAATGCTCTGCGGAGGATGGAATTTTTCTCAACGAAGTAGTTTATGCCCTGTTCGCGAAGCTCTTTTCGTAAAGCGGTGTCGTCGGCAACGTTAATGCCCTTGTAGTCAACGATAACGCCGGCGGTTGCCCCCTTGATGGAGTTCGCGAGTTCGGTAACTCTTGCCTTTTTGCTGTCTAAAATTGCTTGACTTGCCATTTCTTTTTTCACCTGCCTTGATTAAAATAAAAACCTTGTCTGTATTTCAAGACAAGGCAAAGTTAATCTTATAAACTAACTTCCTCGGCAAGATTTACGGGAAACCCCTACTTGCTGTCTTAAGAATACTTTATATAGTTTAGCATATTTTTATGGGAATGTCAACAGCGTTCACAAAAAATTTACTTTTACTGATTGTCCATATATTCTGTGATAATAGGTTTTCCGTCTTTTCCGAGAAGCGGGGTTAAACCCCCTGCATTGCTTGAGTAATAAAACAGATAGTTTACACCTGTTTCACGGTCGACAAGAATCTGAGCTCCTGTAAGCAGCCCCTGTGATTTAACTAAAACAAAGCGATCATTTTTCATAATACTTTTACCTCTATTCAAATTTATAGTGTTTTTTAACAGCCTCGTGCAGGATATATTCAATCTGCCCGTTTATCGAGCGGAAGTCGTCCTCCGCCCACTTCGCAAGCTTCGCCCAAAGTTCCGGGGAAAGGCGGAGCAGCAGCTGTTTTTTGCTTTTGGTTTCTTCCATAGAATCAATCCTTTTAATATATCGACCCGCTGTTAACGATAGGTTGCGCGTCCTTGTTTCCGCAGAGAACTACCAAAAGATTCGAGACCATCTGTGCCTTGCGTTCTTCGTCGAGGGTTACGATTTCGTGTTCGGAAAGCTGTGAAAGAGCCATTTCAACCATTCCGACAGCACCCTCAACGATTTTTTGGCGGGCGGCAATAATTGCGGCGGCTTGCTGACGCTGGAGCATCGCGGCGGCGATTTCGGGCGCGTAAGCAAGGTCTGTAATCCTGACTTCGGTTATCTCAAGCCCGGCAACGACAACTTTTTCTTGGAGCATACGCTTAAGTTCCTCCGCAACCGCCTGTGAAGAGCCTCGAAGCGTCATTTCGTCGGCATCGGCACCGCCCACGCTGTCCGCCGCATCGTAGGGGTGAGCTCTTGCAACGCTCCGTAAGATTGCGTCGGATTGCATCGAAAGGAAGGTGCGGTAGTTTTCGACGTTGAAAACGGCTTTGGTGAGGTTCGTCACGCGCCAGAAGACGTTCGCGCCGATTTCGATCGGGTTACCGAGTTCGTCGTTTACCTTTTGCTTCTCGTTTTTGTGGCTGCGAACCTTCGTTGAAATCTTCTTAACGGCAAGGTTTTCGGGGTTGAAGCCCACATAGAAAGGGTTCACGAAGTAGAAGCCGTCGGTTTTAAGCGTCCCGACGTACTTGCCGAAGCAGGTGAAGACGAATGCCTCGTTCGGAGCGAGGATTTTTAAGCCGCCGTATAAAATGAACGATACTACAATAAGCACGCCGCCTAAAATCCCGAGGAGAACATTGCCGGTAAAGAACAACGCAATCCCTCCGAGAAGCATCAAGGTGATAAGTATCAATGCGGCAAATCCGTTGCCGTGCGAAGCTTCATGTTCCTTTACAATGTCGATGCTCTTAACTTGGTTTTCCATATATAACCTCCATTGGTTAATGTGTTTTTGATATTATAATGATATCATATTAATATGAAATTGCAAGAGATATTTTATTAACTTTTTGTTAACAATGAAAAAGCCGCCCGATAACGGACGGCTTGCAGACAAAAATTGTCTTACTTTTGTGCCTTCTTAGCTACAACAGCAGCTGCAGCGAGAGCTACAGGGATAACTGCGAGAGCTATGGGGGAGTTACCGGTTGTCGGGTTAGGAGCGGGAGCAACAGGAGCCGGAGCTTCTGTCTCGGGAGCGGGAGCTTCTGTTTCAGCGGGGAGAGTTTCAACTACTTCAACTTCGCTGTCAACGGGTTCATCGGGAAGCACTTCGTCGTCCGAGCCTACGCCTGCTGCGGAAGCGGATACGGAAAGAGAAAGAGCGGCAACAACTGCTGCTAAGGCTGCTAAAATTCTTTTGGTTTTCATTTTTTCCTCCGAAATTTATAAATAAAATAATTATAGTGGGTTATCTGTGTTTATTATATCAAATTAAGCGTGAAATAACAAGGATTAATTTTACATTAAAATTAACGAAAAATCGTCTTAAATTTAGTTATGTTGCATAAAAACCGACTCTTTTTTCATTGCCTAATTACATTTTGATTACAATTTTTACTGCTTTTCACGATTAGTTTGCGTTTTATTTATTAAAATATTAAAGTTAAATAAATGTAATAAAAACATTGATTTTTCTAAAAAACTATGTTATAATTAAAGTTGATGAAAAATATAAGGAAATTTACATATGACGGTTGATAACAATAGCAAAAAGCGTGTGAAGAAGCTTAAGTACAGGTTTATGTTTATAATGCTCTTCGCGCTTCTGTCGTTTTTAACGGCGTTTACGCTTTATATGAAAGATGATGAGGACCTTGTTCTGCCCTTCGGGCTTTTTGCAAAAGAAGACACAGGCGGCGTTTCCGATAAACTCCCCGACTCGCCGGTATTAATTACCGCTAAGAATAACGCGGCGGTTAATCCTGTTCCCGAAAAAAAAGCAAAGGACAAGACGCTCGGTTCCGACACGCTCTTTGTCGGTTCGGATAAGCTTTCCGGGCTTTATGAATACGACCTTGCGGCTAACAAGTCCGTTATCGCGGACGTTTCGATTAACTCGTCGAACTTGGGCAATCTCGTTGTACGCAGAGATAACGAAAACAAGACGATAAAAAACATCGTTATGGAAGAGAAGCTCTCGCGGGTTTTTATCCTCCTTGACCCCGAAACCGAACTTGACACAGTTTCCCTTGAGGATTTTTGCGCAGACCTGATGTCTAACAACAAGTCGCTTAAGATTTATCTTATTTCAAGCCTGCCGCAGACCGGCGCGGACAAGTTTAATGAGGAGCTCCTCAAATTCGCAGATGAAAACGGCGTTTATTACCTCGACTTTTCGACCGTTATAGTCGGCAACGACGGCAATATAACGAGTACATACGCCGAGGACGGCGGCTTAAACAAGGACGGGTTTTTACTCTTGCAAGATTATATTGCTACTCACTACGCCTAAAGGAAGTATATGGAAGATAACATGATAGTCGGGCGGAACCCGGTTTTAGAGGCACTTAAAGCGGAGCGCGAAATTGACATTGTGTATATTGCCACCCCGGAAGGTAAGCTCACAGGCACTTTGGGCGTAATTGCTTCAAAGGCAAGAGAAGCCGGAATACCGGTTAAGACGGTTGACGAGCGGAAGCTCGCGACTATGTGCGAGGGTATGTCACACCAAGGCGTTGTCGCAACCGCCGCACAGACCCACTACCTTGAACTTGAGGAACTGCTTGAGGGGAAGACCGCGAACAGCCTCTATATCGCCGCCGCCGGAATAGAAGACCCCCACAACCTCGGCGCAATTATCCGCACAGCCGAAGCAGTCGGTGCGGCGGGGATAATAATCCCGAAGCGTCGCAACGTCTCGGTAAACGCAACCGTCTACAAAACCTCCGCAGGCGCGGCGGCGGTGCTGCCCGTTTGCAGAGTCGGGAACTTAGCCTCCGCCCTCGATAAGCTCAAAGACAGCGGCGTATGGGTATATGGGGCGGACATGGACGGCGAAAGCATCTACAAAACCTCTCTCACAGGCTCTCTCTGCATAGTAATCGGCGCGGAGGGCGAAGGTCTTCCCGCGCTTATACGGAAAAAATGCGATGGACTGTTATCTATACCGATGTTCGGGCAGATTAATTCTCTAAATGCGTCCGTCGCGGCAGGGATAATTCTATACGAGATTCGCAGGCAAGGGATTTAATAACAAACGGAATGGATTTTTCATGGATAACGAAAAAAAATTCTCCCTCGATGATATTTTAAATGAATATTCGGGAATAAAGCCGCCTGAATCGCCCGAGCCGCCGGAAGTGCCTGAAATACAGGAACCGGAGGTTGTTACGATTGCGCCCGAAACGCCCGAAACTCCCGAATCAGTTGACATATCGCCGGCAAAATTCCGTGAAAAATACGAGAATCTTGAATACAAAACCGCCGACAAACTGAACGTCACCGAGGCGAAACGTCTTGCGGTAACTCCGCGGAAGGTTGACGCGAAAAAATCGCAGAGAGGCTTTTCAAAGAAGCAGGAAGTTTTCGGCGACTATACCGAGGAGCGAAAAAGAAGGGAAGCCGGTGACCGTTCATTCTCCGATAAACTTGAAGAAGCCGACCTTTATTTCAAGTCCGACCGATTTATGATTGAAGGGGATAAAACCCGTTCAAAAGCGTATACCGACGAATCGGAACATCGAATATCACACTCCCACAGCAAAACAATTGCCGATATTCTAAGCGAATACCCCGAAAAGAAGCCGAGTTTCCTCAATACAATTTCAAACACCTACCACAAAGCAATTACAGGCTTCTTCACAAAAATTCTCCCGAAGACCTCCGAAATACCGACAGAGCTTGTTAACAACAACCCGGGTGCGGAACTCTTTTACGAAGCGGCAAGTGAAGCGGCAAACAGTAAGCCAAAATCCGAAGAACCACCCGCAAAGCCGGCAGTGGACGCCGAAGGCAACATCTACCCCGACAGGAACGACGTTGCGGGGCTTGTCTCGAAAAAGGACCTCTATTCCGATGCCGGGCGGCGGCACGCCCCGAAAAACAACCGCTCCGAGCCCCAATACCGAAAAAATATCGCCGACCTCTCCTTGGGGAGCAAACTCGGCGCGAAGATACTTAACACCGGGACACTCGGTGACGACCCCGAAGAGGTTAAACTTCGCGAGCTTGCGGAGCGACGGCAGGACAAGGTTAAAAGTTTCCGCCTTGTCGGTTCCGAGGACGAATACCCGGAAGAGGAAAAGGCAGAGCGAGAACCTACCGACTTTGATTCCTACGACAACACAAGAAAGATTGCGGCGAGGCTTAAAAAAACGTTTAAAAACTATATAATATCCGCGCTGATTCTCTTTATCTGCGCGGTTATAGGGCTTTTTATTGCCGCATATAACGACATCTTGGGGCTCGAAACACCGCAGTTTATTAACAAGATAACGAACACAACCGTCTTCCTTGTCATAAACAGCATCATCGGTGTTGTTGCGGGCGGCGCGGCGTTTTCTATCGTCAACAACGGTATCTCAAGGCTGCTTGACGGGAAGCCCGATTCCGATACAATGGTTTCGCTGCTCCTTTGCGGGTCGATTCTCCTTTCCTGCGTTATGTTTGCCGATGCCAATTCCGTTAAATTCGGCTATGTTCAGATAATGGTTCCCGTTGCGGTTTTGGCACTCTTCTTTAACGCCTGCGGGAAGATTATGCTCACAAACAGGGCTCTTAAAAACTTCAAGATTTTTTCCGGCGCAAGGAACAAATACGCCGTCTTTACCGTTGACGACGCCGAAACAACCGCCTCCTTAACACGCGGAATGTTTACGGTAACTCCTGTTCTTGCCGCGTATAAGGAGACCGAATTTGCCTCCGATTTTCTTAAGAAAACATACGCTAACGACGTTGCCGACAGGTTCGCGAAGACTTCCTTCCCCGCCGTAATAATAGCCGGCAGCGTTCTCGGAATTGTTACCGGGTTTATGACCTTCTCTGAACTCGAATGGAGCTGTATTTACGCGGGGGTATCGGTGCTCTTTATCTTTATTGCCGTTGCCTGCGGGTTTATGAACAGCTTTATTGTCGGTTCGCCGTCGGCAAGTGAGGCGGCGAAACTTAACCTTGTCGGTTCTGTTATGCCGGGGTATGACGGTGCGGAGGAATTCGCGGACGTCTCCGCCTTGGTCGTTGACGCAAGGTCACTCTACCCCCACGGCAGCGTAGGACTTTTAGGCATAAAGCTTTTCACCGACACCCGCCTTGACGAGGCAATAGTCGATGCGGCGAGCCTCACCCACCAAGCCGGAAGCATCTTAGGCACAATGTTCTACGACATAATAAGGGGCAAAACGGAGCTTCTTAACCCCGTCGAAAGCTTTATCTATGAGGATTCCCTCGGGCTTTGCGGCTGGATTAATAACCGCAGGGTGCTCCTCGGGAACCGCCTCCTCATGATTAACCACAGCATAAACGGTCTCCCCGCCGAGGCGAAGGAAGCCGAATACACCGGGCGGAACAAATCGGCGGTCTACCTCTCAATCGCGGGGGAACTTTCCGCAATGTTTATTGTTGACCTTGTCCCGAATGTTGAGATTGCGGACGCCCTCCTTGAACTTCAGCGGAAGAATATCAATATAATCTTGCGAACCGTCGATTCTGTGCTTACGATTGCGAAGATTTCGGATATGTTCGATATTTCGCCGGAGTACATAAAATTGCTGCCGTTCCGTTACAGCGAGACATTTGACGAAGTTACCGAATACTCCCCGCGCTTCTCCGCGAACGCCGTCTCGACCGGCAACATTACCGGTATAAGTGCAATTTTTACCGCCGCGAAAAAAATACGCGCCGCCGCGCTTTCAGGATTAACTTTGCAGCTTGTTGCGATGGTTATCGGAGCACTTATAATGCTTGCTATGATTGTCTTCGGTGAGGCAAGAGAGATGTCGGTGCTCTTTATTGCGGCTTTTAACCTTGCGTTTTTGGTAATTCTTACCCTAATTCATTCTGTCGGAAAACTTTTCCCCTAAAATATTTAACAATTCATCATATTATAAAACACACAATTATCACAATAATATAGTATGATAATCCTATAAAGTTTTGTTTCCCCCGCCGGAGGCGGGGGAAACAAAGTAAAATATTTCTTTGCTATTTGTGCGGAAAGGAGCTTAATATGAACAAGAAAACCATTAGCGTTATACTCTCTGTACTATTTGCAGGAATTTTAACGGGTTGTAACGCCATCAGTGCGGCAGAACCCGAGAATATTAACTTAGCAGAAAAGCCGGCTGTTACAACTACAGCAGCAAAAACTCCGGTTTCAAATACAATAACATTTTCCGCCGCAGAGCCCGAAATAACTATAACAAAGGGCGGGAGTTATACCGTAACAGGCTCGGTTAAAAACGGCAGACTTATCATAAGCGCCGGGAATGAAGCGGTAACTTTAACCTTCAAGGACGCCGACATTACCTCCGAGCGCGGTCCGGCACTCCGAATACGCTCCGCAAAAAGCGTAGAGGTAGTTTTACCGAAAGACACCGACAGCTTCTTAACGTCTTCTACCCGCGACGACGACAGCGCGGCAATTGCTTCCAATGCAGAGCTTACAATTTCCGGCGAGGGCAGTCTGACCCTTTCTTCCAACGGAAGCGGAATTGATACGAATAAGGTATTAAACATGAAGGGCGGCAGCCTTACCGTCTCGAAGTCCGAAGAGGGGATAGAAGCCGCCGAGGTAAATGTAACAGACGGCAATATCACGATAACATCGCGTGAAGACGGAATTAACGCTTTGCGGCAATACAGCCAGTCCGGCGGCAGGGTTTATATCGACTGCGGCGGCGAAGGGCTTGATTCGAGGATTTATGTTTCGGGCGGATCGCTTATTATCGAGGGCACGAGAGGGCTGCCTATTGAATTTGAACGCGAATTTGAAATAACGGGCGGAACAATCTTTACGACGGGTTCGACTTTCGGCAGCGGCAGAAACGTCTTCCCCACGGGCGGGGACCAAACCTTTGTTGCCGCGAATGTGTCTGCGGGCATAGACGACGTTATCTCCGTTAAGGACAGCAAGGGGAACGACGTTGCGTCCCTTGTTGCGGCTAAAAAAACCTCTGTTATATTCGTTTCAAATGCTGCGCTAAAAGCGGGGGAGACCTACACCATAACCGTTACGGATTCAGAGACCGAGACAACCGCCGCGACTGTTAAAGCGGGCGAAAAGCCGGCAACACAAACATCGCCGCGATATGACGACGACGACGATTGGGATGACAGGTACGACGACGACTATTACGACGACGACCGCTACGACTGGGACGACTAAAAGAAGTTAACAACCGCGAGGGCTATTAAGACCACTCCGCAAAGCTTTTCAAAACCGAAATTGCGCGACAGATGTTTGCCGAGGCGGTTGCCGATTATTACTAAAGCGAATCCGACGACGAATGTTACCGCAAGGGTTATGGGCAAAAATCCGCTCATAATCCTTGCGCTTGCCGCACCCGTTGCCAGCGAATCCGCCGAGAGAACCACCGATAATGACAGTGCCTCACGAAGCGATATAATCTTGTCGTGGTTTTTGTCGGATTTTGTTTCGTCTAAAAATATAGCCGAGGCATTTTCGGGGTCCTCTGCATAATGTTCGCGAAGACTTTTTTTGACAATATCGGCGATGCCTAACGCTAAAAGCAGCGCGCTTGAGATTATCTTTAACCCGATAACGGGGAAGAACGCGCAGATAGACATTGAAAAAAACGCGGATACGCCTAAAAAGGCTGTACCCGTAAGGCTTAAGACCGCCGCAGACCTTTTCGGGATATGTATCCCCGATGAACCCATTGTCATTGCTGCGGCGAATCCGTCGATTGTTACAGCGGTTATTAAGAGAACAATCCTGAACATAAAATCCTTCCATACGCTTTTATTTTAACAGCTTATGGAAGATATTCGGAATGGTTACTGTACATATGAACCCGAGAGATGAGATACTTCGCATACTCCTTTCACACCGCGGCGAAATAGTTACCGGGAACGACCTCGGGGCTGCGCTCGGCATATCCAGAAGCGCGGTTTGGCGGCACATCAAGGTTTTAAGGGCGGAAGGGTATAGGATATATTCGCGAACAAACAACGGCTATTGCCTCGAGGGGAACGCCGACCGGCTTTCCGCCGCCGATATTATCCCGAAGCTTAAGGGCGGTCTCGGGCGGGATATTGATATCTATAAGACTATCGACTCGACTAATACCTTTGCGAAAAGCCTTGCGGTTTTGGGGGCGAAGCACGGAAAAACGATAATATCCGACACGCAGGAAATCGGGCGCGGACAGACGGGGCGCGATTTTTTCTCCCCCGCGGGGAGCGGTATCTACATGAGCGTTATTATCCGTCCGAATTTTTTAGCGGAAGATACTATGCTTATAACCACGGCGGCGGCTGTTGCCGTTACCGACGCGATATCGGAAGTTTGCGGTCTTAACACAGGGATAAAATGGGTTAACGATATTTATTCCAATACCTCAATGCGCAAACTTTGCGGAATTCTCGCCGAAGCGTCTGTGGGAATGGAAACTTCACAGCTTGAATACGTCGTAATCGGCATAGGAATTAACGTAAACAACACCTCCTTCCCCGCCGAGTTAAAAAGGACTGCAACCTCCCTCTATCTCGAAACAGGGCATTTTTTCGACCGCAACACCCTTATTGTAAAGGTCTTGGACGCTCTCGACAACCGCATTTCGCAGATTCCCTCCGCCGCGTTTTTGGAGGAATACCGAAACCTCTCAATCCTAATCGGTAAGGACGTAAACGTAACCCACGGCAACCGCAATTTCACCGCAAAGGTCTTAGAGATTGACTCACGAGGGCGGCTTGTCGTCAAGCCCGATAACGCCCCCGTTTCGGTGCTGTCTTCCGGGTCGGTTGCGCTTATAAGCTAAAACAAGCCGCTGTGAAGCGTCTTCACTTCAGAGCGGCTTGTTATATAGGTTAATGAACTTCTGCATTGAATTTGTTATCTTCGCGTATTTCGCCGTTGCGAACATGATATCGCGCCCCGGAACGGGAATAGAGAGCGGTATCTTGATAAGCTCTCCGCTTTGCAGCTCGCTTTGTACAAATTCCTCAATAACGCACGCGACCCCGATCCCGACCTTTGCGAATTCGATAAGCATATCCATTGTCGTTACTTCAAGGATTTTTTGCGGAGTTATTCCCTCGTCCTTGAAGTATTTTTCAATGTGGATACGCGAAGCGTTCGACGTGTCCATCAGCATGATGTTCGCGTCGTTCCAAAAACGCACCGGCGAATGGGTTTTATTCAAATTGTCGCGGTATTCTTTTGTACAAACGAACGCGTCGTGAATCTGCCCGATAACCTTGCATTCAATGTCCGAAACGGTTATCGGCTTAACCATCAAGGCAATGTCAATCCCGCCGTCGGAAAGTATCCGCGCAATCTGCGAAGAACTCTTGCACTCTATCGTAATATTAACGTGCGGGTTCTCCGCCGTGTAACGCTTAAGGTACGGCAGCAGCACATTTTTAGCAAGAACCCCGGAAGCCCCCAAGCGCAGATGCCCTATCCCTTTTTCGTTAATAACCTTAAGTCTGTCCTCGCCGCTCTTTATTATGTCAAACGCAGTCTTAAGCTCCTCATAAAGCATCTCCCCCTCCGGCGTTAATGACACACCGTTGTGGTTCCGAAAGAAGAGGGCTGTACTAAGCGTGTCCTCCATCTTGGAAATCGCCTTCGAGATAGCAGGCTGACTGATAAAATTCCGCTCCGCCGCCGCAGAGATGCTCCCGGCTTCGGCAACGGCGCAAAAGAGCCGATAGCGGTTTAAATTGGATTCCGAAATCATTCTTCATTCCTCAAAATCTGTATGCTCCATATGTTCGCCAAACCCTTAACCGAAACGGTGAGGGAAGAGCCCTTCGCCCCTGTCAGCGGTACGCTGTAATACGCGTAGTCGGTGTGCGAAACAGACGGCTTAACAACGCACTCGCCGACCGTTTCCCCGTCTGCAAGAATCGTAAGTGTTGCTTCGGCGTTCGGTGCGGCGGCGGCAATTTCAACGGCGGTCGCGCCGGTAAGGTCGGTGTTAATAAAGGTAATCTTGCCGCCCCAGTCCCCCGTCTTAACGTACCAGTCGTTCTTCTTGTAATCAAAACCGAGGGTAGTATTTTCCTCAGTGTCATACGATTTCGCAAGCGTTCGCTTCGTCAGGTCTCTTGCAAGGAGGGTAAAGCCATCCGCCTCCGAAATACTAAGCATCTGAGTAGCCTTAATATCGCGCGAACTGCTGCCGAGAGAGAGGGTTAAAACCTCTGTCGGGGAGAGTATCAAGGGCATCATCTCACCCATTTCGGTGTTATATTCCGCAAGGTCCGAAAGCGGAATCTTAACCGAAAGACAAGTCTTTTCGCCCGCCGCGATATGTACCCTGCCGTAAGCGCAGAGCGATAGAAGCTTATCGCGGTTTTGTCTTGAAACGTAAATTTGATAAACTTCGTCGCCGTCTACATCGGAAACGTTCGTTATATCAAATGACGCGTTGATAAAATCGCCTTGGAGCTTCACTTCAAAGTTTTCAAACTTAAACTCCGAGTAGGAAAGCCCGTGCCCGAAGGGGTAAAGCGCGGAGTCAAAATACTGATAGGTTACGTGGTTTTTATCAATCCGATAGTCCTTGATGGAAGGCAGGTCGGAGTCGTATTTATACCAAGTCTGCGGGCATCTTGCGGCGGGGTTGTACGCTCCTGTTATAACGTCTTTTACGGCGTTCCCGAGCTCCGCGCCCGCGTGAGTTGTATAGACAACAGCCTTAACAAGCCCTTCAATATCCCCCAAAATATAGGGGTAACTCGAAACGATAACAAGCACCGTATTAGGATTCGCCGCCGCAACCGCTCTTATTAACATTTCCTGCTGCGGAGGAAGTTTAAGCGACTTCCTGTCGTAACATTCCCTTGCAACAAGCATGGGTTGATTCCCGACAACGACAACCGTCTGGTCGGCTTCCCCTGCAACCTTCGCCGCCCTCTCACAGCCGTCTGAAACGACATTCAATTTGAAGCGGTCACCGTGAGGATTGTCCGCAACGGCAATTTTACCGTCCTTTATGCCGAGGGGCTTATCGAAGACGTTTTTGAAGGTATAGGTGTCGGTTGAAGCATCATAAGAGGGCTTGAACCACTGCCATGTAAACCAGTCGTAGACCTTCTCCGCCGTTTCGTTATAAACGCCGTGTTCGTCTTCGGAAAGCCACAACCGCGAGGTAACGTCCCTGAACGTCATAACGCTTGAACTGTTGCTCTCGCCCCAGTCGTGGTGCTCAAAAAGCCCGTCTGTCCCGGATATGTTAACATGGTCGTAACCGTTGTCGAAGCTAAACTTGCCGAAACCGTCTTCAAATGCGTCCTTGATTGAAACGTAGTAAGAAGCCGTCCCGGTATACCAGTCGTTGTAGTTTTCGTCCGCAATAGGACCTATAAGCGCAACCTTTTTGTTTTTTGAAAGCGGCAAAATCCCGTCATTTTTAAGGAGGCAAACCTGCTCATAGGCGGCGCGCTTGTTTACTGCTTGAAACTCTTTTGTATCAGCGGAAAACTCTTTGTGGTTGTATTCACATTCGGGGTCGAATTCGCCTAACTTTTCGCGGACGGTTAAAGTATTTAGGACAGCCCTGTCGATGTCCGCTTCGGTAATAAGCCCGGTGCGAAGTGCCTCTCTTGCGGCGGTTTCTACCATGTCGGGGTTGTCCAGTACACAGTCTGTGCCGTTTTTGATGGTGTAGGCGAAGGCTTCGGCGTGGGAAGAAAACTGCTTGTGATTTAGGTAATTTTGCGAAAAGTCGCCGCCGTCCGAGACAACGTAATCCGCGCCCCATTTCCCCTTAACCTCATTAAGAAGGTCGGGGTTCATAACGGCAGGAACGCCGCCGAGTTCGTTATACGAAGCCATAACCCCTGCCGCTTTCCCGGCGGAGATTATACGGCGAAACGGCGCGTAGTAGTATTCATGAAGCAGCTTCATTGTAATATCGGCATTGTCGGAGGCGCGGGATTCTTCGTGGTTGTTCGCGCAAAAATGCTTTAAGCCCGGCGCGGTTTTCATATAACCGTTTTCCGTGTCGGGTTCCGTTAAGCCCGTACAGTACGCAAGAGCTTGCGAGCCCGAAAGGAACGGGTCCTCCCCGTACGCCTCTTCATTCCGCCCCCAACGCGGGTCGCGGAGAAGGTCAACCGTCGGACCGAAGAGCATCAGTTTCGACTGCTTTTCCGCCTTCCAATAGTACCGAAGCTCCTCCGCCGCAATCTTCCCGAGCTTATACATAACGTCCTTGTCGAAGGTTGAAGCGAGCCCTACAGGTTGGGGCAGGACGGTTGAAATATCAACCTGCTTTCCTCCCTCACCATGCGAAACATACCCCCTCGCAACCTCTGTACCGACGTTGAATGACTTTAAGCCGAGCCTGTCCGACTCTGTAAAATGGGAAGTGAGCATACGGAGTTTTTCCGCAAGGGTAAGCTTTTTTACAATTTCAACCGCTTTTTTCATAATTTCACCTTAAAGGATAACGTACTGCCCCTTGCGTTCGGGTGCGGGAATGTTCTTTTGTTTTGCGTAACCGAGGGCAACGATACCGTAAACTTCGTTTTCGGTCGGGACCTGCATTTCGGAGAGGATAGAACGGATTTCGGGAACGAAGGAGATGCCTTGAAGTTGGTTAATCCAAACGCTGCCGATTCCGAGAGCGTGCGCGGCAATCATTATGTTTTCGATTGCGCAGGCATTGTCGTCCTTGCCGAGGGGATTTGAGGGGATATTTGAAGGGATTATTAAAGCGGCGGGCTGATAGAAATCGTAATCGGCTCGCCTAATTTCGCGCCCGATAGCAGCGGCAAGGGATTTTATAAGGGCTTTATTTGTCACGCCCGAAAAATGCCAAGTCTGCAAGTTCATGCCGGACGGCGCAAAGAGAGCCGCCTCCATCATCTGCATCATGTCGTCATAAGAAATAGCCTGTTCGGTAAATTCGCGCACGCTCCGGCGGGTAACAATACATTCAATAACGTTGTTCATATATTTTCCTCCGTAAATAATTTTAGAATAAACCTGATATTTTACCGGCGTTGTCGCAGTCGATAATATTTGCGGCGGGCTTTTTCGGCAAGCCCGGCATAACCATAATATCGCCGGTAAGAGCAACGACGAATCCCGCTCCTGCCGAGAGTTTAACGTCCCTTACGGTAATGTTAAAGTCTTTCGGCGCGCAGAGTTTTAAGGGGTCGTCCGAGAGGGAATATTGCGTTTTTGCTATACAAACAGGTGTCTTGTCGAAGCCCAATTTCGTAATTTCGGCAATTGCCTTTTCTGCTTTCGGCGCGTAAATTACACCGTCGGCGCGATATATTTCGGTTGCGATTTTTGCGATTTTGTCTTTAATCGGAAGTGTCTCATCGTAGATCGGCGCGAATTCGGAGGGGTAATTTTCGATTATGTTAACAACCGCTTTCGCAAGGCTTTCGCCGCCCTCGCCGCCCTTAGCGAAACAGTCGGCAACTTCGCAGGGTACATTAAGCCCTTCCGCGAAATTCTTAACTGCTTCAACCTCAGCGTCGGTGTCGGCGTAAAACCGATTAATCGCAACAACAACCGGCACACCGTATTTTTTTAGGTTTTCAATATGCGTTTGAAGATTCGGGAGACCGGCTTTGAGAGCATCTATATTTTCGCTCGTAAGCTCGGTCTTCGGTACCCCGCCGTTGTATTTCAAGGCGCGGATTGTCGCGACAAGAACGGTGCAGGAGGGCTGTAGCCCTGCGAATCTGCACTTTATATCGAAGAACTTTTCCGCCCCGAGGTCGGAGCCGAAGCCCGCCTCCGTAACGGTGTAGTCACAAAGCTTGAGCGAAAGTTTTGTCGCTCTTACAGAGTTGCAACCGTGCGCAATATTAGCGAAGGGTCCGCCGTGGATAATACAGGGCGTGTTCTCGAGCGTTTGTACGAGATTCGGCTTTAAGGCGTCCCGAAGGAGCGCGCACATTGCGCCTTCGGCTTTTAGGTCGCGGGCGTAAACGGGGTTGCCGTCGGTATCGAATGCGGCGAGGATAGAGCCCAAGCGGCGTTTTAGATCCGCAAGGTCGGAGGACAGGCACAAAATCGCCATAACTTCGGACGCGACGGTAATTCTGAAGTGCTCCTCACGCGGCAGCCCGTCAAGCCTCCCGCCCATTCCGACAACGACATTCCGCAGGGCTCTGTCGTTCATATCAAGACAGCGGTCAACCATAATCCGTCTTACGTCGATTTTAAGCTCGTTGCCTTGCTGGAGGTGGTTGTCAAGGAGGGCGCAGAGGAGGTTGTTCGCGGAGGTTATCGCGTGCATATCGCCGGTGAAATGAAGGTTAATATCCTCCATCGGGACAACCTGTGAGTACCCGCCGCCCGCAGCACCCCCTTTAATCCCGAAGACAGGACCGAGGGAGGGTTCGCGAAGGGCAAGCATTGTCTTCCTGCCGATTCTGTTCATAGCTTGGGCAAGACCGGTTGAAATCGTTGTCTTTCCCTCTCCGGCAGGGGTCGGGTTAACGGCGGTTACGAGGATTAATTTCCCGTCAGGCTTTTCCGCCGTCTTTGCAAAAAGCTCTTCGGTGAGTTTCGCTTTATAATGCCCGTAGGGTTCGTAATCGTCCTCCGAAAGCCCGAGCCCGGCAGCAATCTCACCGATTTTTTTCATCTTCGTACTTTGGGCAATCTCTATATCGCTTGGAAATTTAGACATATTTTTTTCTTCCATTTTGTTTTTTTTACTATTATAACATGGAAAGAAGGTCTTGTCAAGCACTTTCGGCAAGATAAGTTGAAACGCGATTGTCAATTAAAGCGGCGGTGTCAGAGGCAGACTTTTCCCCGGCAAAGAAGTTTTCCATGTCGTCGTTAACGATGTTCCAGATGTTAATATCGCTTCTCGCGATACCGCTGATGTTACTAAGCAGGTCGTACGTAACCTTGTTGTCCTCGTCGGTGTTATTGGGCATAGTTACCTGTACCCCGGCGGCGAAAACGATGTTTTCGGTGGGGTGCTTTACCCCGTTCGGGTCGATATAATAGGGGTCTTCCAACGCCTCCGCCGCAAGCTCGTCGTTGCGGGAATTAAGGATTGAAAAGAAGTTACCGTGAATCATATTCCCGGTCTGATAGGGCGAATCATAATAGATATAAGCTTTTACAAAATCCCACGCACCCTCGGGATTTTTTGTGCCCTCAATTATCGCAAACTCGCTTCGGGGGTCGGCTAAAATACCCGACTTACCGTTTTTTGAAGGAAAACCCAAGAAGGTTACGGGCGCGTCAAACTGCGCCTTCGCGGTATTAAGAGCATCGCGGAAATCGCGTATCCTTGCCGTATCAAGAAGCGTTTTGTCTTGCGCGTAGGGTACGGTCTGCATACCGTTGTAGTAAGACTCGCTTTCAAGTGTTTCGGGGTAACTGTTAGCAAGCTCAAGCAACGCGATAAATTCGGGCGAACTAAAGTTGCTCGTTTGACTATCGTAGTCAACATAGTTTCCGATCGAGTTATAGAGGAAGGTATATAAAACCCCCATCTTGTCGGAATTAAGAAGCTTCGCACCCTCTATCTTTTCTGCTTTTTCCTGCATCGCCGTAAGGCTTATCCCCGGAACGCTCCCGAAAATCTCCGTCTTCCCGACAAGACTTGAAATCATAAATTCTTGGCATAGTTTATAGAGCTTGCCGTCCGTCTCAAGAACCTTTAACATTGACGGGACAAGGTCTTCTCTGGAGAGGTCTTTGTCCTTGTCGATAAACCCGTAAAGGTCCGCGAACAGATCTTTTGTAACATAACTGCCGTAACCTAAGTTATTGTCCATAATAAGTACGTCGGGTGCTTTCCCGGAAACAAGATCGGTGTTTAAATTGATAACCTGTTCATCGACATTAAAGCTTAAGCCGGTTGTGTAGAATTTGTATTCAACCTGATAGAGTGAGCTTGACTCGTTGTATTCCTTGATAAATCCGGCGATGTTGTCGTCATGAGAAATTCCCGCAACGGTTATTAGCTTCTTGTCGGGGACGTTTTCGGGGTTAACCTTTGTTAGGAGATGGAAGTTATAATTTTGCGTCTTGCCGTCGGAAGCGATTACGGCGAACTCGGTCGGGGAGAGGTAAAAGAGGTTGTTTTGCGAGGCAACGTTCGTGCCGATGTTAATATTCCCCATTCCCGAAGCAAGGATATCCGCAATCATAACCTTCTCGTCGTAGTTGTCGTTAAAGCCGTAGATGAACGAATTCGAGAGGGTGTAGTATTTATACGGCGAGCCCTCTTCTCCGCGCGCTATTCCTCCTGTAATCGGGAAGGAAATCGAGCCGCCTGTGCTTGTATCTTCTATCGGCGTAATAACCATTTTTGTCCCGGTTTCGGAATTTTTCATCTCCATAATCCCGACGCGCCCGTCCTCCATTCCGAAAAGCCCGCCTATGTAATTTTCGGATTGGGATTTTGTGAAGATAATCTCGCCGGTGTTAATATTCACGCCATAGATACTCTGCCCCATGTATAGGTAAACGTTCCCGTCAGTGTCCGCCGCAAGCGACTGCACATACGAATACGAATCGGTAATAACACCCTCGAACACTTCGCCGATATTAAGGAGCTCCGTTTCGTTTAAATTTTCGTCAAGTCCGACAAGGAAAGTATCATTTTCGGGAAGAACAAAGCCGTCCGTAGTTGTTACAAATCTACTGCGAAGTTTTATCGCGTAAAAGTTGTCTCCAACCGTGCAAAACGCAGGGTAGTTTTCGCTTTCATAGTTGTTTTCCTCCGTCCCCTCCGTAAGCTCTCTTGTGGTAATAATGTTGCCGTGCTTGTCCGCGCTTATCAGGTAGGTTTTGTAGCCGCTGATGTTGTTATCTTCATAAAACATCTTCATGGCGGTGAAGATAAAAGCCTCGCCGTTAAAGGCTGTTTGCTGCACAGAGTCGAAAGCGTCGCTGTCAATAAACTTTGAAGCCGTAAAGATATAGTCCTTAGAAGCCGTCGGAATATCCTTATTGCAGGCGGCTAATATTATTAAAACCGTAAGCAGAGCGAATATTTTTTTCATATAAATTTAAGCACTTTCTTCAAGATAGGTTGAAACACGATTTTGTATCATTGCGGCGGTTTCACGGGCAGACTTTTTCCCGGCAAAGAAGTTTTCTGCGTCGTCGTTAACGATGTTCCAGATGTTAGTGTCGGTGCGCGAGACGGTGCTTATACTGTCGATAAGGTCGAATATTATCTTGTTGTCCGCGTCGGTGTTATTCGGCGCGCTCACCATCTGCCCGGCGACAAGAATGGTATTGCCGTAGGAGAGTTTAACGCCGTTTTCGTTATAATAAAATTGGTCTTCCATCGCCTCTTTTGCAAGATTTTCGTTAAGCTTATTGCTTAGGAAGAAACCGTTGCCGGAGGAAATAACATTAGGCTGCGGCGGAGGTCCGGGGTAGTTAATATAGCCCTTGATAAACTCCCACGCGCCGTCGGAATTTTTCGCCGCGCTCATCATCGCAATTTCGGAATAAGTCATAAGCGCAATTCCCGACTCGCCCGCAGTGTTCGGATAACCCAAGAAGGTTGTCTTCTCGCCGAACATACCCTTATCGCCGTAACTGACGGCGTCGCGGAAGTTCCGTATGTCCAAAAATTCAAGGAGAACTTTATCCTGCGCGAATTTATTGTCTTCATCCCTGAAACTGTAATTTTGGAAATCGTATTTTTCGGGATAGGTCTTCGCGGTTTCAAGAAGCTTAATGAATTCCGGCGAATCGAAGTTACATTCGCCCTTAAAGAAGTCAACATACTCGTCCATCGAATAGTAGACAAGGTTTCGCATGAAATCCGCCTGTGTTACATAATCCCTGAAAAGCTTCGCGTCGGGATATTTGCTCGCCGCCGCCTCAATCTCATCAAGCGTCAGCCCCGGCTTTTCACCGAAGATTGAAGTCTTCCCCGCAAGGGTTCTTATCGTAAATGTCGGCGCAATGGAATAGAGTTTCCCCTCCGTTTCAAATGCGCGGAGTGCCGAACCCGCAAGGTCGTCTCTTGACAATTCCTTATCGTTGTCAAGATAGGGGTAGAGGTCGCTAAGCATACCCTTTTTTATGTAACTCCCGTACGGCAGCTCCGAACTTATCAGTAATATGTCGGGAATGTTCCCCGCTAAAATGTCGGTGTTCATTGCCGTTATCCGCGCACTGCTGTCGTTGTCGGCGGATAGGTACATATTGTAGTTAACTTGGTAAAGAGTGTTTGTGTTATTAAACTGCTTAACAAAGTCGGTGAAGTAATAGTCCTGTGTTACCCCGGCGACTGAAATAAGCTTTTTATCGGGAACGTCAGCCGGGTCAATCTTCGTAAGGAAGAATAAACCTTTGCGCATAGAAATTGTGTCAGTCGCCAAGATTATAAACTCGGTTGAAGATATGTTAACAATAACGCTGTCGGTCATAAGCCCGGGACTTATGCTTATATTCCCCATGCCGGAAGAAAGCATATCGGCGACTGTAACTATTTCGCCGTCCCCATTAAAGCCGTAGATATAAGCGTCGGAAATCGAGTAGTAATCGAATTCGGACTCCGCCGCGCCCGCCGTAACCATACCGTATACCGGGAAATTTTGCGAAGGTTCGGTGCTTCCGGTTGTCGGATCGATCGGGGTTAACACGTCCTTAAACCCGACGGAATCGTCCGAAGGTTTTTGTTCAATAACCCCGGCGCGCCCATCGGGTAGCTTTATTACGCCGCGGATAAAACTCCCATCGGCGGGGGTTCTTGTGAAGAAAACGTTACCGGTTTCTATGTTAATGCCGTACACATTTTGGTTAACAAAAAGATAGACATTGTCCTTTTCGTCCGCAGCCATTGATTCAATAAACATATAACTGTCGAGGACTTTATCTTTTAGTATTTCGGTTATATCAAGCAGTTCGGTGATTTCAAGGTTTTCATCAAGCGAAACGATAATGTTTTGCGTGTCGGGGAGCATATAGCCGTCGGTTGTAGAAACGAGGTTGTTCTTTTCCATAAGCGCAATAACGGTTCCGCCCGACAGCGCGGAAAAGCCGGTGTAGTTTTCGCTTGAATAGTTATTCTCCTCCGTCCCCGATAAAATTTCAACCTGTTTTATAACATTTCCGTTTTTGTCCATGCTGACTATGTATCTGTGGTAAACGTAGTTGTCGTAGTCCTCCGGGTCTTCGGGGACATCGGTTTTTGTTGCCGTGAAAATTAAGGCTCTGCCGTTCCACACCATCTCTGTAATGGTGCCGTATTCCTCTGCGTTTTCCGAAAACGGCTTCGACGCAAAGACATATTCCTTTGAGGCAACAGGAATATCCTTATTGCAGGCGGTTAGTATCAATAAAATTGTAAGTAAAGCGAATATTTTTTTCATAAAATCTCCTTTTTTTAATTATACCATATCCGCTAAATCTTTCAAGCTTTTTACACAAATCGTCATAAAGATGTAATAGGGGTGAAATAAAATTAATGCTTTACATTTTTATTTTTGTGTGGTATAATTAAAATGGGAGATGAGACAATGGAACTTGTATGTAAGCCGAAATTAGACGTAGTATTCAAAGCGATTTTTACCGAAAACCCGGATCTTTTAGCGGACTTTGTCGGTCTTGCGCTTGAAACGGAGATTGAGGACCTTCAAATTCTCAACAACGATATTTTGCCTGAAAATTATAACGAGAAGTTTTCACGCCTTGATATTCTTGTAAAAACCGCAGGCGGCGAAAAAATCAATGTTGAACTGCAAAACAGCAATAAGGGCAATTTTAAGGAACGCTCGGTGTTTTATTGCTCGAAGCTCTATACCTCCGATCTTCATTCCGGTAAGGATTACAACGAAATTGCGAAAACGGTCTGCATTAATATTCTGCAGTTTTCGCTTTTTGAATCCGAAAATTATCGAAGTACAGTTTTCCCGATAATAAAGGAAACCGGTGAAGTTTTAACCGACCGATGGAAGATTATCTTCTTTGAAACGCCGAAATTCCCGGAAGACATAGAAACGCTTAAAGTAACGAAAAACAGGCTCGGATACTGGTTAACCTTTTTTACTGTCGGAACAGAGGAGGCTTTGGTTAATGTGGATAATTTAGATGATAAGAAAATAAAAAAAGCCGTATCGGTCGTTCGGCACATGAATGCAGACGAACGTATGCGGGAGATTGCGCGGAATCGCGAGGACGCGTGGCTTAACGAGAGGCTGTCACTTGCCGAGGCGAAAAAGGAAGGCGTTGAATTGGGCGAACAAAACACAATGCTTCGGGTAGCGAAAAATATGCTTACCCAAAACATTGCAATTGATGTTATAGAAAAAGTAACCGGTCTGTCGCAAAACGAATTATTGTCGCTGTAAAATAGAATTCCCCGTACAGTAATTTTTGAACTGCACCCAAAAGTATAGACATCTGATAAAAAAGATGATATACTGAAAGGGTGCAGTTTTTATGCGCAAAAAAGGAAGTAAAAACAAGGTATATTCGCCGGAGTTCAAGATA
>JAISGY010000064.1 GCA_031262835.1 Ruminococcus sp. | reverse complement strand
TACAAAGGGCTTACCCGAGTCACTAACTGGGTTAAGCTCAAGTTTGCGTGCATGAACCTCAAAAAATTAGCCGCTTGGAGTTAAAATCACTCCTAGTTTCCTCTGTTCCTACGCTTGGTTCATACAAAAAGCCATACCGTCACTGCACTTCCGCTTTACGATATGGCTTTTTTGACGGACTGAGGACACGCCGAATGGCGTGCCCTGTTGTTTATTTTTTGATTCAAGTAAATCTTATGCAATTTTTAGATTGTACTTATTGCGTAAAAAAGCAGCAATAAAATCCAACTCGTCTTCACTCAAAGATTCGTAAGGATTTCCGACGGAATCATCCTCATAATAAGGCACGTTAGGTCTGTAATGATTATCGCTGTCAAATTTAAAGCCTAATTTTTTGCATATGCTTTCATAGGTAATCATCTATAGCACCTCCAATATAACGCCAAAAGCGGACAGTTCATTGATGTATTTCTTTGTAATCTCGCTGTTTCCTGATTTTATTCCTTTTTCTATTCGTCCGAGTAAAAAGTCGGCAAAGTTTTCGTTAAATCCATCAGTTATAGTGTATTTATAAACTTCGCCCTTATGCGTCAGAATTATACCGAATTTATATCTATTTGCAAATGCGGATCTCAAGTCAGAAAGACTTGGCAATGAATTTCCCGGATGATTATGAATCGCTATAACAGTGTTAGGTGATGATTTTTTCACCAATTCTTTCATAGCGTTAGTCGGAATGACTTTGCGAATCACACTGTTTTCATCTTTTCCGGCTCGTATTTCTGTTTCAGCATAAGATGTATTGCTTTTAGATGTGCCGTCTAAAGTGCTGATAAACGTTAAGTCTTCGTATTGGGTGCCGGAACGATGAGCTAAAATTGTTTTAGATTCAGTGTAAATCTTACCGTCAAGCTTCCTATCCCCTGTCATATTATCGAATTTTCTGCGATACTCTACGCTGTTTATGTAAGATTTATCAATTTGTGTTTCTTTAATTCTTCCATATCTTTGTTGCTCAAGGACCACGTCTCCACCGCCTGATATTAGTATAGCTGATAACAGACAGATTGTCAAGCATTTTCACTAAATTTTCGCAAATGGGGGATGACATATAATATCACCCCCCTTTTTTTAAAACCCGTTTAACTTCTTCGTCTTCATAATAGCAGGGAAATTTTTAAAGCACAAATTCATGTCAACATCCCCCTTAATCCCTTCTACCTTCCCGCACCAAGAGTATTGGTGCATAGCATAAGCTTTGCAGTGTGAAGGCTTTATGACCTCTTTCCCGGAGGAATTAATCCGCGCGACCCAAGCCGAATACCGCTTCGGAATGTCCTCCGAAAGGTTTGAAGCAAAGAAGGAGTCATAGGAATAAACCCCGGCGAAAAAGCCCTTCAATTCAAGATAATCGCAGAAAGTCTTAACCATCTCCGAGCAACATTCTTTCGAGAGATAAAGCTGACACTTGTCTTCAATGTCGAAATAGATAGGGTAAGAAAACTTCTTGCCGGCTATAATTTTTACGCAAGCCTTCGCCTCAAGGAGTGCTTCGTTTTTATTTGTCGCGTAGGAGTACCAATACGCCCCGATGTCCATGCCGGCGTCAAGCGCGCCTGTGACATTTTTATCGAACCGCTTGTCCTTTTGCGAAACATACCGCCCGAACCCGGCGCGGATAATTACGCCGTCGATACCTGCGCTGTCGGCTTTAACTTTGGCAAAATCAATGTTACCGTTGTGATGCGAAACGTCTATTAAAAGCTTTTCCATAGGTTTTCTGCCTCCTTTAGTAGTTGATTTCTTATTTCCCCCGCCTTCGGCGGGGGAAATAATTTATTGCCCTTTCTTAAGCTGGGCTAAAATATCGGCAATCTTTTTCGGAACGGGTAAACCTAATGCTCCGCAGTTTTCAAGGATAGAAATCCCCTCGTTCGCGATATAAAAGACGGTCGCAAGGTCTCTAACCATGTCCCCGGTCTTAACCACATAAAGGTCTAAAATATGCCCCGTCGCAACGATTAAGAGCATCACGATTTTTTTCGCAATCCCCTTCGCGCCGACTTCGCTCGACAATTGCCTTCTTATAACCGCCGCCGCGAACCCGCTTATGTAGTCGACAGCAATAAAGACAACGAGCGCGATAAAGAGCCCCGAGAAGCCGCCGAATAAAAACACCGCCGCGCTCATTAACACTGTTACTACAGACTGAAAAATGTCCTTCATTTTTAACCTCCGTTTCGTGAATTGTAGACCGCAAGTGCCTGATTTAATACCCCCGCGCCGTAACTAAATTGCGCCGGCGTGTAGGGGTTATTGTTATAATCCGTCACAAGGTTTTGCATACCATGCACGGAGTTTAGCGCAACCTGCGGCGCAGCAAGTTTCGTCGGCATAGCACCGGAAAAAGTATCGGCTGCTGCGAAATATTGTTGTGTTGACGGGGTTGACGCGCTGTAGATACGCGACGCAATTAAAGCATTGCTGTTGTAGTTCTCGAAGCGGTTCGGCGTAATATTAAAGAACCGCGACGAATTCCCGCCGACACCTTCGGGAAGGATTGCCCAATAGTTATATTCACCCTGCGGCATCGGCATTGTGAAATATGTGTACTCGTTCGCCGCGAGCGTATAAGTATGGGTAAATGTCCCCGCGCTTTCGAGCATAACCCCGTCTTCGGAATCGTTACCAACCCACACAGAATAACTCGTCGTTACTTGGTGCTCGGGCACCTGTCTGTAATCCATCAGCAACCGGAGCGTCAGCGTCAAATCGGGTATTTGCTGCGCCTCGGCGTAATATACGCCTATCATTCCCGGCCAGAAACCGTACTTCCCGTCGCCCGAAGTATTCCGAACGCCGAAGACCTTCCCGCAGTGGCAATCATCAAGCACCGATATGTCAGTTAACCCCTCACCCCCCTCCGGCGCGGCGAGAAAAAGCTCGTTGAGCGCGCCTACAAGATCCTTCGACTCGGTTAAGAGTTCCTCCGAATTAAGCTTAATTTCAGGCACCTCTTCAAGGCTTAACGTCTCCGCCTCAAAGGCGGCTTTCGGAGTCTTAACCATAACGCCGTAATCTTCGGTCGCGCAGATGTACGCCGTCTGCGGCTCTTCGATATTGTCGTTGTCGAGTTTAATCTGCCCGTCAGAGGTTATAGTCATGTTCCCGAAGCGTTCGCCCGCCGTGATTTTCTCGCGGACAGCCCGCTCTATCTCGCCCGAATAGTCCCATTCGTCTTCGTTAACGGCATTGCAGGAAACCTTCGCGTAAATCCCGCTCCGACGCGGGTAACAAACAATACTATTTGTGTATGTTTCAACATCGTCGAATGTTAACGTTGCCGGTGCGGGGGGAATTAAAGCAAGCTTAACATCGGCGGAATACGGCGCGTAGTCCTTGTTAATATTGCGCGCAAGAACAGCGGCAGCGGCGTCTTCCGATGCAAGCGGAGTATCAAGCTTAATTGTAGATGTATAACCGCCGTTGCCGGAAACATAAGTCTTCCCGCCCCCGGTCATGGAAACCTTCCCGACAGTCTTAACAAAACCGCGCTTTATTTCCGACTTAGATTCTGTCGGAACGCTCTGCATAAAAGGCACCCTCCACGGAATAAAGACAAGCCCGTCATTATACTCCCTAAAAACGCCGCAAAGCGCAGCCGAAATCTTTTCAAGAACACTAAGGCAGTTTTTGCCGGTAAGGAAGTCCTTATTGAGTCTCGGGAGTGCTCCGAAGGGGTTGCCGCCTTGGTAAGAGAACGAAGTTAAATTGCCCATTGATGCAATACGGGAAATCGCCGTGTATGTGTCAATTTCGCCGTGTTCGTCAAAATCGGAATCGGTTAAATGGCAGGGTATATCAAGCCTGTAGAGCTTCGAGCGGCAAGACAGCGAAACTTTTCGCCCGACAGCCTCCCGCCTTGTGATGTAAAACTTCGCGTTAATATTGACGCCCGGAATAGTAAGGATAACCTCGGCGTTGTCGGAAGCGTGGAAATAGTCGGTGTAGATGTTGACAAATAGTTCGGAAGAAACTAAGCCCGAAAGCCCCGCACCGTCAACGCTTTCCTTTATTATAAGCCCGTCGAAGTCGGTGTAAACTCCGCCGTCAATTGTAATCTCAAATCCGTTGTCAAAGACGGTCGTCCGAGTAAAAACCCTCGGACAAAAACCGCAAGAACACGTCCCAATAGATACCGTCGGGGTTTTCGGAAACGGCGATAACTTCAACCTCCGGGCGGGGGAAGGGGTCTGTGCGCTCCTCACCGCAGAAGGTGTAGGTAACGTCTGTCTGCTCGTCTTCGAGAGAAGCATTAATTGCCGCAATGTCGGTTTCATTGATGTTCTTAAGATTAATTTCAATCTCAATGCGGTATCCCGAAATGACCTTTCCGAAATCCGCCGGAAGGTCTTCGTAAATGTTAACCCGACGGATTTTGTAGCCGTTGTCGATAATATAAGGGGAGAAATCGAAGCCCCCCGCAATAATCTGCGCCATCTGTAATTTCCTCCTAATCCCGTTCGCTTCCGAGCGTTATTTCAAGATGATGCAAGCTGTCTTCGGCGTAAAGATAATCAACCTTTTCGATGAAGAATTCGCGGTCATCGAGCCGTACGGCAAGCCGCTTGATGTTGTTCCCGGAAAGGGTGAAGTTAACGCCGGCAGGGGTCGAGTTAACGCAGTCGTAGAATATGAGGGCGGAACTTTTCCCGTCGCGGACGTCGCGAAAGTCGATACGAACGTGTTCAACGGCGATTTCCTCGGTGGAGGTAGCCCCCCAAGCTCCCCCGTCAGTCTCGATTATAAGGGTGAACGAATGGGGCAGGAATCTAAGCGGTATAGCAGGAGCCATGTTATTCATCCTTTCTTAGGCGACAACAGCAATGGAATTAAGCAGCCCGGTGTTAATAAGATAACTTCTTGCTGCGTCGCAAAGGGTTAACTTCTCGCCGAAGTAAAGATTCTCGCGGATTTCGAGCCCGTTTACGTCAACGGAGCTGCCGGAGGAAGAACTGCCGGAAGAAGAGCTGCCGGAGGAATTCTTTGAAGACGAGGAGCTTTTTTCGGAGTAGGAGAAACTGCCGATTTTGTAAGAAATATCGGCGGACTCGGAAACGGCAGAGGAGTTCGACCCCGAACTCGATTCCGAACTTGACCCGGAATTTGGCTCCGACTCGGACTCAGTCTCGGATTCCGTTTCTTCCGGCTGGGGTGAAGGAGGGGTAACGAGGGAGATACCGAAGCTGTCGGCTTGTGCGCAGACGGCTTTTTTAACGTTCTCGATGAGGTAATAGGGGACGTTTAAAATGTCGAGCTTATTAACAGAGTTGGAAATAACATCGCAGGCAAGGGAAATCTTGCGCGAAAGCGCGGCAGTGTCCCCGGCAAAAGCCGGATTCCAATGCGAAGTATAGTAACTTAAAATTGATTCCATAGTAAATTCCATTCCGCCGCAAATGCGGCACGAATTTTTGTTGTGTTTACCCCGCCTGCGGCGGGGTAAACAGAACTTACTTAAACCGCCGCAAATGCGGCACAAACAGTTTTTTTTTGTTTCCCCCCGCCTACGGCGGGGGGAAACAGATTCCGGCGGGGGAACCCAACGTTCCCTAACCTAAGCCGAGTAAACGCATCTCACAGCTTCGGGTTTGAGGACTGTGTGGGCGTAGACCATTCTGCCCTTGACGGCGGACGCGCCGATGAAACGGGAGTCGCCGTCGAGGTTGACGAGCTTTACGGGGACGGAGAATTCGCGGGCACGAACGGCGAAGGAGGGGTGCCCGGCGATGTAGAGAAGATTCTCGGCGGAGTCGTTCCACTCGTAGACGTTAAAGCCGGCGACTTTGCCTATGCAGCCTGTCTGGCGGATATCGTCGCCGAGCGAAGATGCACCGATGAAATTGGGGTCTTTAAGGAGTCTTGCGTAGAAGTCGGGGGTAACGAGAAGATAGCGTCTGCCGTCGTTGGGGACGTTGGCTTTAGAGAGGGCGGTGCGGGTGTTGATGATGATGTCGTAGACGGATTCGTCGCCGTCGAGGGTTACTTCCTCGGTTGTACCTTCGCCGAGGAGGACGCCCGCGCCTTCGTTGTCGATTGTAATTGCAAGACGATAGCCGGCGGAATCGAGACGGTCGGCAATCATGTTGTCGGGAACGTTAGCGGCATCGAAACCGTCGATAATCTCGTTAACAGCCTTGTCGCGGTCAACAACGAGGTTAACGTAGGTTGTAGCGGCAGCGGTCGGAGCAACGCCGGTTGCGCGGTCATAGTCCGCAACAACAGCCTCAGCGTCGCGCACGGGGATTTTAACGATTCCGGCGGAAGCGTTCCCCTCATAGTATACGGAGAAGACAACATTGTCCTTAAGGACTTCTGTCTTGCGAAGTTTAGCGGTAACGAGATCAGAATAACCGTTCATAGTTTTTTTACCTTCCTTAAATTAAAGTTTAATGCCGGGGTTTTTTGCGATGAAAGCGGCTTCGACGCCGGAAACCTGCGGGGTAACTCTGCCGGTCTTAATGCCGGTTGAATACGCTCCTGTCTTCGCTTTCATGACGGGGTAGGTTTCAAGAACTGCTGCAATTGCCGCCTTGATGTCCGTTTCGTCAGTAACCCTCGCTCTTGCAAGGGTCAGAGCGTCTTCAAGCGCATCAGGCACGACTCCCGCAAGGAGAGCCTCATAGCGTTCGCGATAGAAGTCCTCGTTTGAAGTAACGGCTTCCTCTGCTTGGATTATTGTTTCTTCCATGTAATTTAACCTCCGTTTATTTTAAGGCATCCGCCGTGATAACGTTATCGGAAAAGGCTATGTCAACTCTTGTTTCATTTGTGTCAATATCGCCGGTTTCAAGCCCTAATTTTAACAGCGCGGCAACCGTTGTCTTGAGTGTCTCGGTTAACTTGTTTTGGTTCAGGCGCACCGTGCGGGCTGACTTGGCGTTTTGTGACATAACCTCGGACGCAGTCTTGGTGTAGTAATGTAAGCCGTTTGACATTGAGAACGTCCCCGAAGAAACGCCGGTCTGGAAGCAGAGCATTTTGTACAGTGCTTCAATTGCCTGTACGTGTTCGTCAATCCGCAGGGCAACGGTGTTGTCGGCAATTTTGAGTGCTTCTGTGTCCTCGGTTTTAAGGGCAACGAAAGCCTCATCGTCGGCGTCAAAATAGCGCGTCATCTCGCCCGATTCGGGGTCGATAACCGTCTGGATAGAAGCGGCGGGGACAATAATCCGCTTCTTCCCGAGGATAAATTCGCGCATGAAGCTGTCGAAGGCAATGTCGAGGGCTTTAAGGGTATCGAGCGCGCCGGAAAAAACAGAAACACCGAGGGGACAGTCCGGGTCGATGTGGTTAGCGGAAGCGGGAGAAAATACCGCGAAGAGCCCCGCGCCGTTCCCGGTGATAACTTCGGGAATGGAACCCGAAATGCGCTTGCCGAGGGTAAGGCGGTTGTCGGAAAGAAAGCATAGGTTTTCGGTCTTCCCGGGGGAGTATTTTTCGATAGAGGTTATGTACTTTCCGTCGGCAGTTTCTTGGGAAGAAAAGGCAATCTCTTTTATCCTCCCGTTTCGCCAAGAGAGCGGGTACATCTTGTCGGCGGTTAAAAAGTCTATGCAGGGTCTCCCGTCTTCAAGATAAAATTTCATGCAGCCTCCCCCCAAGGCGTAAGCGGAGGTGATAAAGCCTTGAATCTGTTCATAAAAGGAGGTTTCGGAAAGGGTAAAGTCAATGTAGTCCTGTAAAATCGGGTTGTCGAGGGTGATATTAACCTTCTCGGCGAAGGTGAGGGCGGTGAACTCGTCGCAGATTGCCTTCGCGGCGTTCATCTGCCCGATAATCCGCTCGCCGCGGGAGTGAAGCCCGGAACGCTTCGCCGCCCGCCAAGGGGGCTTCCCGGCGTAGATGTCCGCCCAGACTTTAATGTAGCTTTCGTAGTAGTTATCAAGCGTCGGGATATTAATCCCGGGGAAAGCCTCGCGCAGTAATCTTGAAATCATGGTAAGCTCCATTCCGCCGCGAGTGCGGCACGTTTATTTTGCTTCCCCCGCCTACGGCGGGGGGAGCAAACTCTAAAAGAAGTTGTTCATAACCGTTTCGAGCGAGTATTCAAAAGCATCGAGGGAGTCAATATCGGAGGAACCGTTGTCAAGCCGCTTGCCGGAATCGTCCCAGACGGCGGATTTAAGCGCGTCAATAAGATGCGGGCAGTTTTCCGAAATCTTAAGCCGCCCGGCGGAAAAAAGCATATTGACAAAGGAAATCCTGCCGGCAATGGAAGTCTTCTTCGCGTTCTTGATGTTAAAGGGGAGCTTGTCCCCGGCAAACGCGCTCTTGATACCCTTAATGAGAACCTGCTCCGCACTGTCGCAATAAATGTCGAAGACCTTGCACAAATTTTGACACCGCCTCGCGAAAGCCTTTAGCTCCGCTTCAAGCCTTGCGGGGGTAATTGTCTCGTGAATGTACATTTCAGACAAGGCGAAGGCTTTTTCAAAACCCTTCGTAAAGCCGGTAAGGACGGCGGAGTGTGCGGAACCGTTCCCCCCGAAGTCAACACCGATAATGCCGTAGATTATTTCGTCAACTTCATCTGTAACAAATTTCTCCGGGTTGTCGGCAAACTCCCTGTAGATAACCCCCTCGGCGTTGACCCATCGCCCCAAGATGTAGCGTTCGCGAAAGACCCCCGAATAGAGTTTTTCAGCGTCTTCAATCTGCTTTCGGGACAGAATGGGGTTGTCCTCCATGAGAAGGGTTTGCCTTAACAGGTCCTTTTCATCTGCCTTTGCAATCCAGTTTTTGTAAAAATACGAATGCTTCGAGTCGGGGTTGCAGTTAAACCAAAGTTTCGCGTCCTTTACCGAAATTATCCTTGCACAGGCTTGCTCAATAAAGCTCTCGGGCATTAACGCCGCCTCGTCGAACATAATCCCCGAAAGGGTTATCCCCTGAATTAACATATAGCTTGAATCGTCTCGCCCGCCGAAGATGTAAAAGTTGTTTTTTTGCCCCGTCGCCCGGTTCGTAATAACAAGAAGGCTGTCGGAGCGGCGGAATGTTAAAGAAAAAATCTTCGTAATATCGCGCATCTCTTCGAGCGGGCGCAGAATGTTTCGCTCCGCGCTTCGGATAGTCTTCCCGCAAATCCCGAAGTTCGCGCTGTTAAAACTTCTCATCGCCCAGAGCACGAACGCCGCCGTCATACAAACCGTCTTCCCGGTCCTAACCGCGCCGTCCGCGATAATGCCGCGCTTGTCTCCCCACTTCCCGGAGTACGCCCAAGTGAAGATGAATTTTTGCTTCGGTGAAAGTTTCCGAAAAGTCAATCATCGTCCCCCCCAGCCGCCGAATCCAAGGCTTTATAGAGTTCCGCCGCCTCATCAGCCCCCTCGCCCGCAGCCGCCTTCGCCCAAATCTCGGGACGGAAGGTCTTAAGCCAAACAAGCGCGGCCTGAACATTCGGGGCAACTTCCTTCTTAACAACCTTCGCGGGCTTGTTACATTCGCCGGTCTCGGGGTCGGACGTGAGGGTAACTTCATGGACTTGATACCCCACGGCACGGCGTAAAATCGCCGCCTCGACCTCGTCGGTCAGCCTCTCGCGCTTTTTTTTCATATCTCAAAGTCCTCACATTCGGTAACTTCAACACATTCTTCGCAATACCGCTCATTGTCAATTATGTAAATCGTCTCACCGGGGTAAATTTTAGAATCGCAGTTAAAGCAAACCGGCGGCTTCGCAGTTTCAACTATATCAATTATCTTCGCAAGCTTTATCATACGTCCTCCAAAAGCGGAAACTATTTTCGTTTTATACGTCTTTTTCCTCTGCTGTAGCCCTATTATACCACATTTTCTTCCGAATGTCAAGAAAAACTTTTCGTGTTAACGAAATTTCTCCGAAACGAACAAATGTTTCGTGTCATATTTGGCGATTTTGTACAAAAATAAAAAAAACGCCGTTAAGCGACTGCTTCCCCCGCCATTAGACGAGCGTTTCCCCCGCCTACGGCGGGGGAAACGAAATTTATATTGTTATAAGTTCTTCCTTAAGCTCGCGGATTGCCCTTGCTACGTCGGAGTATTTGAAGCCATACCGCTGCATCGCCGCCTGCACCTTCCCCTCACCGGCGGGCGTTCCTAACTTGTCGGAGTACCCCTTCCTGATTCGTGCCTTAATTGCCTCGGTTTCGTCCGATTCAAGATTCTTGCAGACTTCCGCCGCCGTCTCGCGGTCAATCCCCTTCGCTAAAAGCTCCTGCTTAATCCTGTACGCACCGAACTTCTTAACCTCTCGCATATACTCCGCCGCATGGGCAGCAAACTTCAAATCGTTTATGTAACCCTCGGCGGTAAGCCGCCCGATAACAGCCTCCGCAACATCGTCGGAATACTTCGCAGAAAGCTTCTCCCGCATCTTTTTAGCGGAGTAGCTCTTCTCGTCAAGAAGGTAGAGGGAGTGCGAGTATGCCCTTTTTACGTCTTCGTTCATTTTTTCGCCTTTTTTATAACCGCGTTGGAGCGCGGGTATTTTTTCGGGGTAATGTCAATCTTTTCAATTACAAAAAGTCTGCGCAAGTCCCCGTTCAAATTGTATTCAACAAAATCCGCAAGGTCCCCCCCAAGCTCTTCAACCATCGAAGCCCCGTCCTCATAACTTTCCGAACCGCCCTTGGGTGCTAAGAACACTCCCCCGATTTTAACATACGGCATAGCATACTCCGCAAGAATTTCAAGGCCCGCAACCGCCCTCGCCGTGACAATATCGAAGCTGCCCCTTAGTTCCCCCCTCGCGAAGTCCTCCGCCCTCGCCTTGATAATCTTAACGTCAAGCGGAATAACTTTGCGAAGTTTTTCGGTTAACTCGGTTAAAAAGGTAATCTTCTTGCCGTTCGCGTCCATAAGCGTGAGCTTAAGTTCGGGGTGCATAATTGCCATAGGGAGCCCCGGGAACCCTGCCCCCGTGCCTATGTCAAGAAGGGTAAATCCCGATTCAAACTCCGTGTATGAAAGCGGAATAACGCTGTCAAGAAAGTGCTTGACTAAGATTTCTTCGGGCTCTGTAATAGCGGTAAGGTTAACCTTTTCGTTGTATTCGCGCAAAAACTCGGCGTAGAGTGAAAACGCCTCAAACTGCTTTTCGGTAAGGTTAATATTAAACTCCGCAAAAGCCTCCTTCGCGGTCTCAAACGGTATAAACATATTCTATCCTTTACAGTAAATTGCCAAAACGGCAAGGTCGGCAGGGGACACGCCGGAAATCCTCGAAGCCTCCCCGAAGGTCTTAGGGGCAACCTTTTTGAGCTTCTCCGCCGCCTCAAGCGACAATCCCCTTACATCGGCGTAGTCAATATCCTCCGGCAGCCGCTTTGCTTCAAGCTTCCGCATACGCTCCGCCGCCTCTATCTGCAAATTGATATACCCCTCGTACTCAATTATAATGGAAGCCTCGGCTGTAACGGCTTTCGGCAAATCGTTTTCGCAGATGTCAGAGTAGCAAATCTGCGGGCGTTTTAAGAGGTCCGAAAGCTTAACGCCGGTCGTAATGGGGGAGGTTCCCTTTGAAATTAAGAGCTCGTTTAGCCGCTCGGACGGGGCAATTGTAGTCGATTTAAGCCGTCTTACTTCCGCCTCGACAGCCTCCCTTTTTGCAAGAAACCTGTTATATCTTTCATTATCAATAAGCCCGATTTCATACCCCAGCGGTGTCAGCCGCTCGTCGGCGTTGTCTTGGCGAAGCAGCAGTCTGAACTCCGAACGGCTTGTCATCATGCGATACGGGTCGTTTACCCCCTTTATAACAAGGTCGTCGATAAGCGTCCCGATATAGGAGGAATCGCGGGTTAGAGTTATCTCTTCTTGCCCGGTTATAAACCGCGCAGCATTAATCCCTGAGATAAGCCCCTGCGCCGCCGCCTCTTCGTAACCGGAAGTGCCGTTTGTCTGCCCGGCGGAAAAAAGTCCTTTTATGCCCTTGAACTCCAAAGCATGGGTAAGCTCCGTCGGGTCAATACAGTCGTATTCGATAGCGTAAGCCGGACGCATAATCTCGGCTTTTTCAAGCCCCTTGATGGTATGGATAAACTCCTCTTGAACGTCATAAGGCAGTGAAGAACTCATGCCCTGAAGGTAGTATTCCTCCGTGTCAAGCCCCATCGGTTCCAAGAAAATCTGGTGGCGGAGCTTGTCCTTAAACCTTACAACCTTGTCTTCAATCGAAGGGCAGTACCTCGGACCGACCCCCTCGATAATTCCCGAAAACATCGGCGAGCGGTGCAGATTCGCCCTTATAACCTCGTGGGTCTTCTCATTCGTGTAGGTAACGAAGCAGGAAACGGTGTTTGTAAAAACTTTTCCTTCATTTTCAAAGGAGAAAGGAACAATTTCGCCGTCGCCTTGCTGTTCTGTTAATTCGGAAAAATCAATCGAGCGTTTATGTACCCTTGCGGGGGTGCCGGTCTTGAAACGGCGTACGGTTATGCCGAGGTCTCGGAGGGATTCCGTTAACTTTGTTGCCGGTAAAACATTGTCGGGACCCGATTTAACATGGTATTCCCCGATATGACAAAGCCCGTTGAGGTAGGTGCCGGTTGCGATTATAACAGCTTCGCAAGGGTAAAAAACCCCCGCGGCGGTTGTTGCGCCGACTATCTTGCCGCAGTCCGTTTGAACGCTGACAACCTCCCCCTGAATAACCCGCAGATTCGGCGTGTTCTCACAGATATGCTTCATATGGGAATGATACTTCACGCGGTCGGCTTGAACGCGAAGGGAGTGAACCGCCGCGCCTTTTGAGAGGTTGAGCATACGACTTTGAAGGAAACAGGCGTCCGCCGCTCTCCCCATCTCGCCGCCGAGCGCGTCGATTTCGCGGACAAGATGCCCCTTGGCAGTCCCGCCGATAGAAGGGTTGCAGGGCATATTCGCGATATTGTCGAGTGAAATCGAAAACATCAGCGTCTCGCACCCCAACCGCGCCGAAGCAAGTGCCGCCTCAACTCCGGCGTGCCCAGCCCCGATAACAATAACTCTACGCACCCTTTTTCCTCTTCTTGTAAAAATAGTAGTAAACAGCCGACCCGACGGCGAATAAGACTTCAACCGAAACCGAAACGATAAACTGCGGAGAGAAGGGCTCCGTAACCGCCCCGCCGGCAATCGTCATAACAATCATTCCGGGGAGAATCCCGAGCATTGAGCCGAGGTAATATTTCCGCGGATTTGCCCCCACCGCCCCGAAGTACATACTGACCGCGTCACAGGGGAGAACGTTAATAACCCTTAACAGATAACAGACAAAAGTCTCGTTTTTAAGGCTGAATTCCTTCGCCTTTTCAAGGTTTTTGTGTCGGGCTAAAATCTTACCGACGAGGTCCCGCTCGGCATACCGCCCGATAAGATAGGGCAAAGTTATTTGCAATAATACCCCAAAGAAGTTGACAATTAAGGCAACGGCAAGGTTGTCGAAGATAACCCCGGAGGCAACAACAAGAACAACCATCGGGAAGACCATCGAAAGCGATTTAAGCCCGTAAAGCCCGATAATAACAATAGCCCCGATAATCAAATTCGGCGGCTTGTAGCGCGTAACCGCTTCAATCAGCCCCGCCGTCCCGAGGTGTGCGAAGTTTAATAGGTAAAAGACCGCGCAAAATATAATCATGAGGAAAGGCGCGGCGGCGATTATAACCTTAAGGAGCCCGGAAAGTGTTTTTTTCATCACTATATTGTTTCGCTTTTTCCCGCGCGATATTCACGCAGCCAAGACCGCGCCTCCGACTCCGCTTTCCAAAACATATCATAGTATTTCCTCGTAATAGGGAGAAAGGTACGATAGGTATCTACAGTTGTCTTCCAAGGCTTATCGCGCATGAAATGGATAATCCGAGGCGTATACGGCAGCGGAAAAGTCCCATCCTCCGAATATTTAATCTGGTTCTTGCAATGCTCAATGAGGTACAGCCTGAAATTATAGGGCATATGAAGCTTTTCAAGTCGAAAATGCTCATAATCAAAAAACTTTATACGCCCGACAAAAGCTGCCGCAAGGAGCCCTTGGTCGTAGGTGTAATAAAAGAGTTCCCCATTCGGACCTGTGATGTAAACAACGCCGTTTTCAAGGATAAGGTCAATAACATTTTCATAAAACCGAAGGTCAATATGAAAGATTCGCATGAGCGTTAAGTTTAACACAAGCGACCCGGAGTTAATATATTCGCGGACAATATCCCGATAGCAGTCCGCATCGAAAAGGTCGTCGAAGTTATAAAGCTCGTTCCTTTTCGAGATCGCTATTGACGCAATCATGAAATTCCCTTCAAAAGGAGAAAAGTAAAATTCCTCAATATCCCCGTCGAAGATAATGTCCCCCGCGTCGATATAGAGAGCGCGCTCAATGGTCTCGGGAAGGTACCTGTGCGCACAAAAATAGAAATAAACCTCAATCGGGAATTGGTTGTCCGCTCCTTTATTAAGCATTTCGTATTTTTCATAATCGTCAACATAAACTTCGTGAAATTTTATGCCTAAAAACTCCGAATACGCCGTAAGCTCTTCTATATCCGCCTTTGGAATCCGATAATGAAAGAGCCAAAAGTTTACGTCGTATTTTTTTGTCAAGTTGTCGGCGATACTCCGCAGTTGGGTAAAAAGATGCTTGACATAATTGTTGTCGGTTGAGGTTAAAATATTAATTTCTTTCACTATATTCCCTCCGCCAAGACCGCGCTTCTTTTTCCGCCGCCCAAAACATATCGAGATATTTTCTTGAAACCGGGAGCAGCGTGCGATAGGTTTCTACAGTCGTTTTCCACGGCTTGTTGCCTAAAAGATGAATTATATGCGGTTCGTAGGGAAGCGAAACTTCTCCGTCCGCAGATATTTTTATATTGTTTTTATTCCATTCAAAAAGGAACGGTCTGAAATTATAGGGCATAACAAGCGCTTGATAGCCGAAATATTCGTATCCCCAGAACTTAATCTGCCCGACAAATGATAGTGCTAAAAGCCCTTGATCATAGTAGTAATAGACCGGGGCAGTAGTAAATTCCGTTTTAAATGGGGCAGACTTAGACAGAACATAGTCGACAACATTTTCATAAAACCGAAGGTCAATATGAAAGATTCGCATAAGCGTTAAGTTTAACACAAGCGACCCCGAATTAACATACTCGCCGGCAATATCGACAGCGAAATCGTTTACAGAGATGTCATCGAAGGTATAAAGCTCGTTCCTTTTCGAGATTGCTATTGACGCAATCATGAAATTCCCTTCAAAAGGAGAAAAGTAAAATTCCTCAATATCCCCATCGAAAATAATGTCCCCCGCGTCGATATAAAGAGCGCGCTCCATGGTCTCCGGAAGATATTTATGAGCGCAAAAATAGAAGTAAGCCTCAATTGGAAACTGATCGGTTGCGCCTTTGTTAAGGACGCTGTAATCTTCATAGTCCTCTACATAAACTTCGTGAAATTTTATTCCGAGGAAATCGGCGTAGGCGGAAAGTTCCTCTATATCCGACCCCGGAATCCGATAATGAAAGAGCCAAAAGTTGACTTCGTATTTCAGAAGATTATCGGCAATATTCCGGAGTTGGGTAAACAAATGAGGGACAAGGTTCAAATCGGTTGAGGTTAAGATATTAAGCTCTTTCACTGTATTCCCTCCGCCATCTTTTCGCCTCCGCTTCCGCTTTCCAAAACATATCGAGGTATTTTCGGTAAATCGGGAGCAGCGTTCTATAAATTTCAACGGTAAATGCCCAAGGTTTGACACTTAAGAAATGGATAATATGCGGCTCGTATGGGAGTGAAATCTCTCCGTCAGCAGAAAATTTCAAGTTGTTTTTTGCATTTCGATATTTAACGGTCTGAAATTATAGGGCATATGCAAAGGCTGAAAGCCGAAATGTTCGTATTCAAAGAATTTAATCTGCCCGACAAAAGCCGCCGCGATAAGCCCTTGGTCATAGTAGTAATAAACCTGAACATCGGGATTATCGGTTTGAAGTATAAAAGACTTTGACATCATAAAGTTTGTAACATTTTCATAAAACCGAAGGTCAATATTAAATATCCGCATAAGCTGCAAGTTAAGCACAAGCGACCCCGAATTAATATACTCGTGGACAATATCTATATACCAATCTTCAATGCTTAGGTCATCGAAGGTATAAAGTTCTTGCCTTTTCGAGACCGCTATCGACGCAATTATAAAATTTCCCTCAAAAGGCGCAAAGTAAAATTCCTCAATATCCCCGCTAAAGATAATGTCCCCGGCGTCAATATAAAGAGCGCGCTCGATATGTTCGGGAAGGTATCGGTGCGCGCAGAAATAAAAGTAAGATTCATAAGGGTATCTGTCGTCAGTACCCTTCGTTAAAACCTTATAGTCTTCAAAGTCGTAAACAAAGACTTCGTGAAATTTTATGCCTAAAAACTCCGAATACGCCGTAAGTTCCTCAATATCCGCCTTAGGAATCCGATAATGAAAAAGCCAAAAGTTTACGTTGTATTTCGGGAGAAGATTATCGGCAATATTCCGGAGTTGGGTAAACAAATGAGGGACAAGATTGTTGTCGGTTGAGGTTAAGATGTTAATTTCTTTCACTATATTCCCTCCGCCATCTTTTCGCTTCCGCTTCCGCTTTCCAAAAGATATCGAGGTACTTGCGCGAAACGGGTAAAAGCTTCTCATAAGTTTCCTTGTCGGTGCTCCAAGGCTTGTTGCCGATAAGGTGGATGATGTGCGGCTCGTAGGGTAGCTTTACTTCACCGTCTTCGTTAAATTTAAGCCTTTCTTTGTTGTACTCGAAGTAAAACGGTTTGAAGTTATAGGGCATATGTAAAGCCTGAAAGCCGAAATATTCATAGTCAAAAAACTTAATCCGCCCGGCAAATGTCATCGCTAAAAGCCCCTGATCATAGCAATAATGAATCGGTGATGTAAAATTCTCGGTTGTAAATCTTACGGTATTCGCGATAATGTAGTTAACAACATTTTCATAAAACCGAAAGTCGATATTAAAGATCCTCATAAGCTGCAAGTTTAGTAGCACTGAACCCGAATTTAGATATTCTGAACCGATATACGGTGTCAAAGCCGTATCGGTAATATCATTAAAAGTGTACAGCTCCGCCCTATTGGAAAACCCCATAGTTGCAATTATAAAATTCCCCTCAAAAGGCGCGCAATAAAATTCCTCAATATCCCCGTCGAAAATAATATCCCCCGCGTCAATATAAAGGGCGCGCTCGATACTTTCGGGAAGGTATTTATGCGCAAGGAAGTAGAAGTAAGCTTCATAAGGGTATTTATCGTCAGCACCCTTCGTTAAGACATTATAATCTTCAAAATCGTCAACATAAACTTCGTGAAATTTTATGCCTAAAAACTCCGAATACGCCTTAAGTTCAAGAATATCCGCCTTAGGAATCCGATAATGAAAAAGCCAAAAGTTGACTTCGTATTCCAGAAGATTATCGGCAATATTTTTAAGTTGAGTAAACAAATGACGGACAAGGTTGTTGTCGGTTGAGGTTAAGATATTAAGCTCTTTCACTGTATTCCCTCCGCCATCTTTTCGCTTCCGCTTCCGCTTTCCAAAAGATATCGAGGTATTTTCTTGTAAGCGGGAGAAGTGTGCGATATTCCTTAACACTCGTTGTCCAAGGCTTAGCTTGAAGAAAATGTATAATCCGCGGTTCGTACGGCAGCTGTACGCTCCCGTCTTCGGCGAGCTTAAGTATGCCGCGTCTTCTTTCAAAGACAAAAGGTCTGAAATTATAGGGCATATGAAACCCCTCGTAGCCGAAGTATTCGTATTCCCAAAACTTAATTCTTCCGACGAAAGCCGCCGCGAAAAGCCCTTGGTCGAAGCAGTAAAAGAGACGGGTGCCCTCGTAATCCGGCGTAAAATCGAAATCGTTTTTAATGATAAAGTCAATTACATTTTCATAAAACCGAAGGTCAATATTAAATATCCGCATAAGAGTAAGGTTAAGCACAATCGAGCCTGAATTAACGTATTCCCAGATAATGTCGTGAAAGCTGTCGCGGTCATAAAGGTCGTCGAAGCAATAAAGTTCCTTCCTGCCGGACTTTGCCATTGACGCGATAAAGAAATTCCCCTCAAAAGGCGCGAAGTAATATTCCTCAATATCCCCGGCGAAGATAACGTCCCCGGCGTCGATATAGAGAGCGCGTTCCATGGTCTCGGGAAGGTATTTATGTGCGCAAAAATAAAAGTAAGCCTCAATCGGGAAGTTGTGGTTAACACCCTTCGTTAAGACATTATAGTCTTCAAAGTCAAAAACAAAGACTTCGTGAAACCGAATCCCTAAAAAATCGGCGTAAGCGGAAAGCTCTTCTATATCTGACTTCAAAATCCGATAATGAAAAAACCAAAAATGCACTTCGTATTTCGCTATCAAGTTGTCGGCAATACTTTTTAGCTGCGTAAAAAGATGCGGAACATAGTTGTTGTCGGTTGAGGTTAAGATGTTAATTTCCATAAGCTTATTATAACATATAAAAAAAGGTTTGTAAAGAAAAATCCCCGCAAAAAAACGGGGATTTTATAAAATTATCTCTTACTAAATTGCGGAGCGCGCCTTGCAGCCTTAAGACCGTATTTTTTACGTTCTTTCATGCGCGGGTCGCGGGTTAGGAAGCCTGCCTTTTTGAGGGCGGGGCGGGTGGTTTCGTCGAATTTAAGAAGCGCGCGGGCAACACCATGGCGTATTGCGCCAGCCTGCCCGGTAACGCCGCCGCCCTGTACGGTAACGACAGCGTCGAGTTTCGCGTCGTTGCCGGTTAAAACGAGGGGTTGGCGAACGATAAGTTTAAGTGTTTCAAGACCGAAGTAGTCGTCGATAGCGCGGTTATTTACCGTAATGTTACCGGAGCCTGCGATGAGGCGAACGCGCGCAACGGAGGACTTTCTTCTGCCTGTGCCGTAGAAAAACGGAACTGATGATTCGTACATAATAATCCTCCTTTTATATATCGAACGGCTCGGGCTTTTGCGCCGCCTGTTCGTGGGTGTCGCCGGCGTAAGCCCTGCATCTTGTTAAGGACTTTCTCCCGACAGTATTTTTCGGCAACATTCCGCGAACCGCAAGAAGCATAGCCTTCTCGGGGTTATTTTTCATCATGTCGGAATATTTAACTTCTTTTAAGCCGCCTATCCAACCGCTGTGGCGGTAGTAAACCTTCTGCTCAAGTTTCTTGCCGGTAAGGACAGCCTGTGAACAGTTAACAATAACAACGTGGTCGCCGCAATCGGCGTGGGGAGCGAATGTGGGCTTGTTCTTTCCGCGAAGGATCGAAGCCGCCGCCGCCGCAACGCGCCCGAGAGGCTTACCCGTCGCATCGATTATAAACCACTTGCGGGTGATGTCGGAAGCTTTTGGCATATATGTTGACATCTTTTTTCTCCTTTGATTAAAGTCTTGCATAACAGCTTTTCTATTATAAACCCCCCCGTAGCCTTTGTCAAGCGGTATTTTTACTAAAATTATAATTTTTTACGGAGTTTTCTCGCGATTGCTTTCAAATGCTTTGATTTGCTTTAATATTCGCAAGTGAGGTAACATTTTTTAATCTTCACAAATAAATTACAATTTACCCCCTTGACAAGAAAATCCGCCTGTGTTATAATATTAACAGGAGGGCTAAAGCCATGCGATTATTGTACTGCTTTAAAAGTAAAACAACCCTCTCTATAAATGCACCCGCACGCCGTTAAAGTAACGGCGTTTTATATTTTCACGAAAGGATTATAACAATGTCAAAGAAAATAGCGGTAATAATGGGCTCCGATTCGGACTTGGCGGTTGTTAAACAGGCAATAGCAGTCCTCGACGAATTCGGCATTGAGTACGAAGCACACGTCTTCTCCGCACACCGTACCCCCGAAGCTGCGACAGGTTTCGCAAGAACAGCGGCAGCAGACGGCTTTGGTGCAATAATCTGCGCGGCGGGAATGTCCGCACACCTCGCCGGGGTTATAGCCGCGAATACAACACTCCCCGTTATCGGAATACCGATAAACTCGACCCTCGCGGGGCTTGACGCGCTTTTGTCAACCGTAATGATGCCGCCCGGCGTCCCCGTCGCAACCGTCGGTATTAACGGCGCGAAAAACGCCGCCCTCCTTGCGATTCAAATTTTGGCGGTAGCGGACGAAGAATTAGCGTCATACCTCGAAACCTATAAATTTAAGATGGAAGCGGACGTTCTTGCAAAAGACAAGGCACTCGCAGAAAAGATAAAGGAGTTATAAATTATGAACATTACAAAGGGCGAACAAATTTACGAGGGCAAGGCAAAAAAAGTCTTCGCAACCTCCGACCCCGACCTCGTTATCGTCGATTATAAAGACGACGCAACCGCCTTCAACGGCGAAAAGAAGGGCACAATAACCGGCAAGGGCGTAATTAACAACAAGCTTACCAACTTCCTCATGAAGATGTTAGAAGAAAAGGGCGTTCCGACCCACTTTATCGAGGAAATTTCCGACCGCGAAGCTATCGTTAAAAAGGTTACAATTATCCCGCTTGAGGTAATTGTCCGCAATATCGCTGCCGGAAGTTTTTCTAAGCGTTTCGGCGTTCCCGAAGGGAAAGACCTTCTCTCTCCGACCCTCGAATTTTCCTACAAGGACGACGCACTCGGCGACCCGATGATTAATGACTACCACATTAAAGCTCTCGGAATTGCAACCGATGAGGAACTTAAAACCCTTGCGGAAATGAGCTTTAAGGTTAATGAAATCTTGAAAGAATACCTGCTTGCCGACAATATAATTTTAGTTGACTTCAAGCTTGAATTCGGCAAGACGTCTTCCGGCGAGATAGTTTTAGCGGACGAAATTTCCCCCGACACCTGCCGGTTTTGGGATAAGGACACCCGCGAGAAACTCGACAAAGACCGCTTCCGCCGTAGCTTAGGCGGCGAGGTTGAAGCTTATCAGGAGATTTCCAAACGCGTTTTAGGAGATTAATATGGTTAACAATATCCATGAAGAATGCGGCGTTTTCGGGATTTATTCCGATGTAACGGCGGACGTTGCGGTACAGACTTATCTCGGGCTCTACGCGCTTCAACACCGAGGGCAGGAAGCCTGCGGGATTGTCGTTAACGACAAGGGCGTCTTTTCCTACCACAAGGATGAGGGGCTTGTCCACGATGTCTTTACGAAGGAGCGGCTCGACAAAATCGGGCACGGCAACATCGCAGTCGGTCACGTCCGCTATTCGACAACCGGCGCGTCGTCAAGAGCGAATATCCAGCCGATGGTAGTCCGCCACATGAAGGGTCCCCTCGCGATTGCCCATAACGGCAACCTCGTTAACGCCTCCGACCTTCGCCGCGAGTACGAATCAAGGGGAGGAATATTTCATTCGACCAACGACAGTGAGGTTATCTCCTACGCGATAACCGAAATGAGGCTCGTTATGCCCTCGATTGAAGAGGCGGTTGAAAAGGCGATGGAAAAACTTCGCGGCGCGTATTCGCTTGTAATAATGTCGCCGAAAAAACTGATTGCCGTCCGCGATCCGAACGGCTATCGCCCCCTCTCCCTCGGGAAATTAGGGGAGTCGGCTTTTGTCGTCGCCTCCGAAACCTGCGCATTCGACACAATCGGCGCGAAGTTTATCCGCGACGTAAAGCCGGGCGAAATAGTTATAATCGACGAAGTCGGCGTAAGAAGCATCGAAACCCACGTTGCGAAGGTTAAGCCCTCGCTCTGCGTGTTCGAGTACGTCTACTTTGCCCGCCCCGATTCGGTTATTTCGGGCGCGAGCGTCCATAAGGCAAGGCTTAAGGCGGGCGAATACCTCTGGGCGGAATACCCCGTCGACGCAGACGTAGTAATCGGCGTCCCCGACAGCGGTCTTGACGCGGCATTAGGTCTCTCAAGGGCTTCCGGAATACCGTACGGCGTAGGCTTTATCAAGAACCGCTACGTCGGAAGAACTTTTATACAACCGACCCAAACCGACCGCACGGACTCCGTTCGCATTAAGCTAAACGCCCTCTCGGACACGGTCCGCGGCAAGAGGGTTATCCTCGTCGACGACAGCATAGTTCGCGGAACAACCTCCCGCAGAATCATTAACCTTATCCGCGAAGCGGGCGCGAAGGAAATCCACGTGCGCGTTTCAAGTCCGCCCTTTAAGAACCCCTGCTTCTTCGGGACGGATATCGACAGCCGCGAAAATCTCATAGCCTGCAAGATGGACCTAAACGGAATCCGCGCACAAATCGGCGCGGACACACTCGGTTTTCTCTCGATAGAAAACGTAAACCGTATAGCCGAAGGCGCAGAGCTTCCGCTTTGCGACGCGTGTTTTTCGGGGCGTTACAATATGGCAGTGCCGGACGAGCTGCCTAAGGATAAGTTTGAGTACAAATTAACATAAAAAGGGGGGTTTTAACCCCCCCTTAACGCTGACTTAAAACTCAATGTCCTTAATATCGGTTACTTCAACGGTCCCGTCAATTTTCGACCAAAGGGTGAGCATATCAGCTCCCGTCCTTGCGTCGGGCGCAACAACCTTCGATTCGGCAAGGATAACAACGTTTTTCCCCGCAACAATCTGTGTGGCTAAAATGCACTTCGGGTCAAAGTTCTTGCCGATTGGCTTTTCGCATTTTGCCCAGAGGTCTATCGCTTCGACAGCGGTAGCAGCGAAGTTTTCGGGCTCTGCATACCCGCCGACCACACCGGGCGCAGCGTATGTAAGAATGTCGTCGCCGATAGAAACAACGGTGAAGTCGGTCTTAACGCCGTCCCCGGGCTTCTCGTTAAGAACAACAACACAAAGTGCTTTCACGGGAGGATTTGTGACAAGGGTCTTTACCGTAAGGATGGCGTGGTTAACGCCGTTAACAACCTGACTGCCGAGATAAGCAACGGGGGAGAATTTCGCGCCGACACGGTCGTTTAATACTTCCATTCCGAAGCTCGCAACCTTCTGCGGCAACATTCCGACAGCAATGTCTACTTTGTATCCGCCCGCAAGCATAGTAGTTCCCATATTTTTTACCTCCGAAAAGTATTATTTTGGATTCGCTGATACAAGTATATCCCTTATCAAATACAAAATCAAGGGGAAATATGCAGAAATTTGTCGAATCTAAAAAAAACTCTTGACAAATGGATATTAATATCGTATAATATATTTAACAAAGTTTCGTAACATTACTACCATAAAAAGGAAATTTAATATGAACAGCTTTTCAGATAGTTATAAAGAAGCCGGCGTTGATATCACAGCCGGATATAAGTCAACCGAACTCATCAAAAAACACGTCGCAAGAACTTCGATCCCGGGCGTTTTAACCGACATCGGCGGCTTCGGCGGTCTCTTCGCGCCCGACTTTGCGGGAATGGAAGAACCTGTCCTCGTTTCGGGAACGGACGGCGTAGGGACAAAACTCAAGGCGGCGTTTCTAACCGACAGGCATAATACAATAGGCATAGACGCGGTCGCAATGTGCGTTAACGATATAATCTGCGCGGGGGCGAAGCCGCTTTTCTTCCTCGACTATATCGCCTGCGGGAAGAATATCCCGACAAAGATTGAGCAGATTGTGAAGGGCGTCGCGGACGGCTGCGAAATGTCGGGCTGCGCTTTAATCGGGGGGGAGACGGCGGAGATGCCGGATTTTTACCCCGAGGACGAATACGATATCGCCGGCTTCGCGGTTGGGATTGTTGACAAGAAGAAGATAATAACGACCGAAGAACAAAAGCCGGGCGACGTTTTAATAGCACTTAAATCCTCCGGGCTCCATTCAAACGGCTTTTCACTCGTGCGCAAGGTCTTCGCCCTAAACCACCAAAACATCTCCCGCCACTACTCCGAAATCGGGCAAAACTTAGGCGACGCGCTCCTTACCCCGACGATGATTTACGTCAAGCCTGTCTTAGACGTAATCTCGAAGGTAAAGGTAAAGGGTATCGCCAACATAACCGGCGGCGGATTTTTCGAGAACATTCCGCGCGCGATAAAGGACGGGCTCTGCGCGAATATTGACATAAAAAACGTGCAGACGCTTCCGATTTTCGACCTGATAATGGAGACGGGGAATATCCCCCTCCGCGATATGTACAACACGTTTAATATGGGCGTGGGAATGGTGATGGCGGTCTCGCCGGAAGACGCAGTTATGACAGTAAAACTTCTTGCAAATAATGGCGTCGAATCGTATTTCATAGGCGAACTCACCGAGGGCGATGAAAAAATCGTAATTAAGGGTCTTTAAGATTATGAAGAAAATAGCTGTGCTGGTTTCGGGCGGCGGGACGAATTTGCAGGCTCTTATTGACTACAAGCTGACAAGCGGCGAAATTGCCCTCGTTGTTTCAAGCAAGGAGGGTGCGTATGCCTTAACAAGGGCAGAAAAAGCGGGAATTAAGACGGTAACGTTGCCGCGCAAAGGGTTTATCGGTAACTACTCGGAAAAGCTCGCGCAGATTTTGTCGGAAAATAATATTGACGTAGTTGTCTTGGCAGGGTTTATGACAGTGCTTGACGACAGCTTTTGCAAGGCTTACAAGGGGCGGATAGTCAATGTTCACCCCTCCCTGATACCGAGTTTTTGCGGCGTGGGGTACTATGGACTGCGGGTACACGAGGAAGCACTAAAGCGCGGTGTTAAGATAACCGGCGCGACGGTACATATTGTAACGTCTGAGTGTGACGGCGGACCGATTTTAGCGCAAAAGGCGGTCGAGGTTAAGGCGGGCGACACCCCCGAGACGCTCCAGCGGCGCGTTATGGAAGAGGCGGAATGGGTTATACTGCCGGAAGCTGTGGAGAAACTTTGCGAAGATTTATAGGAGGTAAGCCTATGAAAAAAGAAGAACTTATAAAAAAAGCCGCCGAGCGCGGAATAACACTAAACGAAGAACAGGCGGAGAGTTACATAAACCTTTCGGACGAAGAGCTTGAAAACTTAGCGGTTTCGGGCGGCTGTTTCGACTTCTTAATTAAATATGATACCCCCGAAGAAACCATGAGAAAAAAGGCGGGCGGCTGCAGTTATTATGAGGACGCTAAAAAAATGCCCCATAGGTCTTGTCTTAACTGTACAAAGTTTTTCGAGTATGAAGCAGGACCCGACCACACACATACAATCTACTGTCAACATATGTTCGGCTAACCGGTAACAAAGGAGGGATACTCTATGAAAAAAGAAACCCTTATTAAACTCGCCGCCGAGCGCGGTGTTAAGCTTGATGAATCGCAGGCGGATAAATACTTGGAGCTTTCCGACGAGGACCTTGAAAACCTTGAAGCTGCGGGCGGCGTGTGCAATTTCGACACCGGGTACGAAGAAGATGAAGACATCAGGAGAGCGGGATATTGCAAAATTTATGCGGCAACCGCCCCCGGTCAAGTTAGCTGCCGCACCTGCAGTAACAAGTATAGAAAGGGCTGTGAACACCCGGACGCATATTAAAAAAATTCTATGGTGTTTTTATGAAAAAAGAAACCCTTATTAAACTCGCCGCCGAGCGCGGAATAACACTAAACGAAGAACAGGCGGAGAGTTACATAAACCTTACCGACGAGGAACTTGAGAACATTGCGGGCGCGGGAAAATATGTCAAGGATCTTTTCCCTATCTACGGAACGGAAGCGAACCGCTGCAACAGCTACAAGCCTAAGGAATATGACGAAACCGACATGAAATGCTGCTATTGCGAATTTTATATAACGAAAACCGACGGCTGCGGAAACTGGAACACTTACTGCTGGAACGAATCGGCTTCAAGATAAATAGGAGGAAAAACCATGAACGAAAAAAGCCTTCCGGAAGAAAAACTTGAAAACGTCTCGGGCGGTTTCGACCTTAACCCTCTTCCGGGCAGAATGATTGACGTACATGAGGCACTGCGCTGCCCGCATTTTACAGTATCAAGCACGGCAAGAACCGACTCGACCCTTTGCTACAATTGCAACTACGTTTTTATCAAACAAGTTGACAGCGGTCCTTTAACCGGAACATTCTATTTTTGCCAAAAAAAATAACGGGAGGTTCTCTTTATGAAAAAAGAAGAGCTTATCGCGAAAGCGCGTGAGAAGGGAATTGAGCTTTCAGACGAACAGGCGGAACAGTACATAACCCTTACCGACGAAGAATTAGAAAACATCGCGGGGGGCTCGGGTCAGCTCTTTTGCGAAGACCCGCCGGCAGGCGGCGTAAAGATTGCAGATAAAAATCAAGCGCAGACTTGCCGTTACTACCGAACACAGTACAATATGGCGAGAAGCTGCGAAAACTGCGATTTTGTAAAATTCGTAAGGACTGTTTTTGCGTCCGATTTATACTGCACTGTGTCCGATGCATTTAAGGAAATTGTGGATAAATATTATTATCAGGGCGGGTGATTTATTATGAAAAAAGAAAGCCTTCCGGAAGAAAAGCTTGAAAACGTCTCGGGCGGCGTAACACCGGGAAAAGAATACGCAAATGGCACATTGCGAGCGCATAATGCCGACTTTTTCGAGATACTTGACAAGGAAAGAGCCCCGCATAACTGCGGATACTACACGCAGAAATACGGCTACCCGCCGGAGGTAAACTGCGTCAACTGCGCTTGGCACGACGGGTGGTGCAGAAACTGGAAATTGGCACATTCCTTAGAGTGAGGTATATATGAAAAAAGAAGACCTTATCGCGAAGGCCGCAGAGCGGGGGATTCTTCTTGACGAAGAGGCGGCAAAAAAGTACATAAACCTTTCGGAAGAAGAACTCGAAAACCTCAGCGTCTCGGGGGGCTGCGAAACTCAAAATCCATATATAAACCAAGCGATTTCGTATGTCGAGCGATTGGAGCCGTATGTAGATCAGGTCAGTCAATTTATTAATCCGAAAACTTTTTCCAACGAACTTTCGCCCATTAATTTATCCTTAGCGGAAAGATGCGCGTATTACGGGGCAAAGGGCACGTACTTAGGCACACCCTCATGCGCCCATTGTACACATTCAAAATATGTTCTTCCCCAAAACAACTCGGGGGTAAAATATATCTTTTACTGCATGAATAAAGATGCGTGGAGTTAAACACCAATGACGAAAGAAGCGATTATAGAGAAAGCCGCGGCGCGTAATATTATCCTGTCAGAAGAAGCGGCAGAGCAGTATGTAAACCTTTCCGAAGAAGAGCTTGAAAACCTTGCGGTTTCCGGGGGTTGCGGAGGCGGCAGCAGCACCGAGCCTGCCGTATCGTCTAAAATTATCCCCGACCCGGTTGCACAGATTAAAACCTGTCCTTTTTATGAAAGAGAATCGTACTATCCGAATAAAAGCGAGTACAACAACAGCTGCGATTCTTGCAAATATAAATCCTTTACAGTAAAAATGACAGGAACTGCATACTATTGCAACAACAAAGACGCGTTTGTCTTTATCCCATAATTTTCGTCAAATAAATGCAGAACGGAGCTTAACATGAAAAAAGAAGACCTTATCGCGAAAGCGCGTGAGCGCGGAATTGACCTGTCAGACGAGCAAGCCGAGAAGTACATAAACCTTTCGGAAGACGAGCTTGAAAACATTGCCGGGGGGTTTACTGTGTATCCGAACGGCGGCGCGAACTTTTGTGATTGATAACCAAAATTTATTGCGGTAAAACACGGAGGAAAGAAAACCATGAAAAAAGAAGAACTTATCGCGAAAGCCGCCGAGCGCGGAATAACCTTAACCGAATCGCAGATGGAAAATTACGTTGCCATTTCCGATGAAGAGCTTGAGAACGTAGCCGGCGGTATCCTCTGCGGGTTTAAACGAGAGATAACAGACCAGACGATAGCAGAAAACTGTAGTTTCTTTAAACGTTGGTATGATGATAAGAGAACGACCGACTTTCTTTGCTGTAGATGCGAAAACTTACGCAGCGATATGGTAAAGGGTGTTAAAAAGTATTATTGCATCAATGAAGAGGCATGGCAATAATTTTTCGGAGGTTTTCATATGAAGAAAGAAGAACTGATTAAAAAAGCCGCCGAGCGCGGATTTGCCCTCAGCGAACTACAGGCGGAGAAGCTAACCGAACTGACCGACGAGGAGCTCGAAAACCTCGACATTTCGGGCGGCGGCTGCGGTTCGGGTATGGCGAACGCCATCGCACCCTACCCCGGGAAAATTGTCGACTTAACAGCTTATCTCACCTGCGGTTTGTATGAACCAAAAGACGACCAGCCCAGACAACCGTCGGAATCGAACTGTAAACATCATAAGCTTGTATTTAAAAAGGGACATACCGCAGATATTCTGCATTGCTGTACTTGTCAGCCTTACTACAGCTGAAAAACTAAACGGGGGGTTAAGCCATGAAAAATGCAGAACTCGAAAGCCTTGAAGTATCGGGCGGCGGCAGCAGACCGAGGTATGTCTTAGGTTATGAAGCGAAAACCTGTGCATTCTTTGAAACTGACTCGCTAAATAATGCGCACTGTGAATTTTGTAAGAAAGCAAAACGAACCGGGTCTTCAACCTACTGCACCTGCGAAGAAGCGTGGAAATAATCTTTAATCGGGAGGTTCTCTTATGAAGAAGGAAGAGCTTATAAAAAAAGCCGCCGAGCGCGGAGTTGTCCTTGATGAGGCACAGGCAGAAAAGTACACGGAACTTTCGGACGAAGAACTTGATAACTTAAGCGTTTCCGGCGGCGGCTGCGGCACTCCGGACGGCAAAAAGATTGATGATAAAACCTATGCAGCAAAATGCGCTTACTTCAATAGGAAAAATAATACACCTATAACCGTAACATACTGCATTTATTGCACAAACGCTGAAACTCAACTCGAAGGATCTTTCCCGCATAATTTTACAGTAGCTTACTGCCAATGCAGGGAAGCTTTCCCCGAATACTGGCAAGGACGGTAACGCCATGAAAAAGGAAGAACTAATCGCGAAAGCGCATGAGCGCGGAATTACTTTAACAGAATTACAGGCAGAAAAGTATATCGAACTCTCCGACGAAGAGCTTGAAAACTTAGAGGCTTCGGGCGGCGAACTCTGCCCCGGCAATGGCTTCAGGAAACTGGTCAGCGGCTCGGAAGCGGTAGGCTGTAAATTTTTCGATTCCATAACGGATAATAAGCAAAACATACACTGCAACAACTGTAAAAAAGTATCGTTGTCAACAACCGGGCACAGCGTATATCTTATTTACTGCACCTGCGAAGAAAAATGGGCAGGAGCGAAGTAAAACATGAAAGAAGAAGACAAAGAACTCGCGGATTTTAACGTCTCCGGCGGCGCATCATCAAATCCATCCCCCTTCGGAGAAGCGTCCTTTAGTAACGTTATGATAGAAATAACGGACCCCTGTCTTGCTCCTTTTTTATGCGGCGCAGCGAGAAAAGACGTTGTTTTCGATCCTTGCTATAACTGTAACGAATGTATTAATCACTTTTATTATGGCGGACGCTGCAATTGCATCAGACAGGAAGTTGTCGCAAAAGTTTTATTAGAGCGCAATATTTAGCGCACTTTATGGAGGAAAAATTATGAAAAAAGAAGAAATCATCGCGAAGGCGTTTGAACGTAACATAACCATCAACGAAGACACAGCCGAGAAACTAACCGAACTTTCGGAAGAGGAACTCGAAAACCTTGCCGGCGCAGCGGGGGAACCCTCGTACGAGTTGGACGAGAACGGTGTACAAACCGGCGCCAGATATATATATCTAAGAGGGGCAAAAGTCCAGATATGTTAACAACAGGAGGGTAAACCCCATGAAAAAGGAAGAGCTGATTAAAAAAGCCGCCGAACGCGGAGTTACACTGACTGAAACACAAGCGGAAAAATATGTTGCAATCTCGGATGAAGAACTCGAAAACGTAGCCGGCGGTCTCCTCTGCGGGTTTAAACGAGAAGTAACACGGGCAGAGCAAACCCGCGCAGAAACTTGCCCCTACTTTTCCCGCCACTACTCACACACGACCGATTTTCTCTGCTGCAGATGTAACTTCTACTTCGACGACGGGTATCCGACGGTTAAGCATTACTGCACCAAAGAAGAGGCATGGTAATGATTTTTTGGAGGTTTTCTTATGAAAAAGGAAGAGCTGATAAAATTAGCCGCGCAGCGCGGAGTTACACTGACTGAAACGCAAGCGGAGAAGTACGCCTCTATCTCCGATGAAGAACTTGAAAACATCACCGGCGGCGGTTTGATTTGCGGGTTCAAAAGAGAAATAACAGACGGCAACAAAGCACTCAGTTGCAGTTACTACAGTGTGAGCGATCCAAAGAAAGCTGTTCAAATTTGCGGTAATTGCTCCCGCGCAGTGATAGACTCCGAAACATTAACGGGACTTTACTGCACCTTTGAAGAGGCGTGGAATTAACATTAAGGAGGCTTCATATGACAAAGCAAGAACAAAAGGATGTAACACAGGCGGAGAAATACTTGAACCTTTCGGACGAGGAGCTTGAAAACATTGCGGGCGGGGGCGGCGACCCTTGCAGTGATAAATGTTACCGGGGCATCTACGAATCAATCTTTTGGAAAACTTCAACCTGTCAAAATTGCGAAAAACAGAGTATTATATCCGGAGTACATACCTGTACTGAAAAGGGTTGGAAACATGACCCGGCTTTAAGAGTCTGACATTAATCTAAAAGGAGGCTCTTTTGTGAAAAAAGAAGAACTGATAAAAAAAGCCGCCCGGCGCGGAATTGCAGTAACGGAAGCACAGGCGGAGAAGTTAACCGCTCTCACCGACGAAGAGCTCGAAAACATCGCGGGCGGCAGAGGCATGAAGATATCGACCGGCGAAAAGAAGTACACTGACGATAGAACAAAAATTTCTACGGCAGAAAAAGATAACGATCTTTGTGACTAAGCGTCTATAAAAGAGGTAAAAATGAAAGATTTAACAAAACTACTTGCAAATAACGCCTACCCCGGGCGCGGAATCGTAATAGGGGCAACACCGGACGGCAAACACGCCGTGACAGCATATTTCATCATGGGCAGAAGTGAAAACAGCCGCAATCGGATTTTCGTTAAGACAGCCGACGGAATAAGAACAGAGGCTTTCGACCCGTCAAAAATGTCCGACCCGTCCCTCGTTATCTATAACGCAGTCCGGACTTTAGGGAACAAGACAATTGTCACAAACGGCGACCAAACCGACACAATCTATAACGGTCTCGACGCGCAAAAAACCTTCGAGGAATCTCTCCAGTGCAGAGAGTTTGAACCCGACCCCCCGATTTATACGCCGCGCATTTCCGGGGTTATCCGCCTTTGCGGTGCGGACAATTTCAACTACGCGCTGTCGATTTTGAAGGCCGCAGAGTCCGGCGTAACGGACGGAAATCCTGCAAGCTGTAACCGCTTCTTGTTTACATACAAACCGGCAGTAGCAGGCACGGGGCATTTTATCCATACATATAAATGCGACGGGAACCCGCCGGAGGTTTTCGAGGGCGAACCCGTTGCCGTTGCTATTCCTGACAGCATTGACGAATTTACAAAACAGATTTGGGACAACCTAAACGAAGCAAATAAAATCTCCCTTTTTGTAAGGTATATTGACATTCAAGCAGGAACGTATCAAGACAAGATAGTAAATAAGAATGTGTAGGTGCAAAATGGAACTCAAATACGGCTGTAACCCGAACCAAAAACCCTCGTCGGTTTATGTCAAAAATGGCGAATTGCCAATCGAAGTCTTAAACGGCAAGCCCGGCTATATCAATCTCTTAGATGCCTTCAACGGCTACCAGCTTGTTAAGGAGCTGAAAGCGGCAACAGGTCTCCCCGCCGCAACAAGTTTTAAGCACGTCTCCCCGGCAGGCGCGGCGGTAGGAAGACCCCTGTCGGACACCCTCCGCAAGATTTATTTTACCGGCGAGGGCGAACTGTCACCATTAGCTTGCGCCTATGCCAGAGCAAGAGGCGCGGACAGAATGTCTTCCTATGGGGACTTTATCGCGCTGTCGGACGAGTGCGACGAGGCGACCGCGAAACTTATACAGGTTGAGGTTTCGGACGGAATTATCGCGCCGGGCTACTCGGAAAAGGCTCTCGAAATCCTCCGGAGCAAGAGAAAAGGCACATACTGCATAATAAAAATCGACCCCTCATACGTCCCCGCTCCGATTGAAACAAAGGACGTGTACGGCGTGACGTTTGAACAGGGCAGGAACGAGCTTAAAATCGACGCCGAAATGCTCGGGAACATTGTAACCGAAAACAAAAACATTCCCGCCGATAAACTTGAAGACCTTATAATCTCGCTTATAACCCTCAAATATACGCAGTCAAACTCGGTATGTTACGTCAAGGACGGACAGGCAATCGGCATCGGCGCAGGGCAGCAGTCGAGAATCCACTGCACCCGCCTTGCCGGACAGAAGGCGGACAACTGGTACCTAAGGCAGTCCCCCGAAGTCTTAGGGCTTCAGTTCGTTGACAACATCCGCCGCCCCGACCGCGACAACGCGATTGACGTTTATATCTCGGACGACTCGGAAGAAGTCTTAGCGGACGGCGTTTGGCAGAATATTTTCAAGGTAAAACCCAACGAATTTACACGCGAAGCGAAGAAGGCTTGGCTCGCGACGAACACGGACGTTGCCCTCGGTTCCGACGCGTTCTTCCCCTTCGGCGACAACATAGAGCGCGCCCACCGCTCCGGCGTAAAATATATAGCAGAACCCGGCGGCTCAATCCGCGACGACAACGTTATTGATACCTGCAATAAATATGGCATGGCGATGGCGTTTACGGGGATACGGTTGTTCCATCACTAAATTGTTCCACATGGAACATTTAAACACAAAAGCCGCTCGAATGAGCGGCTTTCAGTCCGTCAAAAAAGCCATATCGTAAAGCGGAAGTGCAGTGACGGTATGGCTTTTTGTATGTACCAAGCGTAGGAACAGAGGAAACTAGGAGTGATTTTAACTCCAAGCGGCTAATT
>JAISGY010000044.1 GCA_031262835.1 Ruminococcus sp. | reverse complement strand
AGCTTGGAATTCTTCATAAGAAATTCCTCCTTATTAATTATGGTGAAACTTTTGGGATAAGGAGGTTTCCTTATCCATCTATAAAACGTGATACCAACACGCTTTACAACTACATTAGGATGCGAGCGGGTATTGCCCCATTAGGGATAACCCCGAGCCTGCGATTTGGGTGCTTTGTTCCGCCGCCGTAAAACCTTCGGTCTTCGTCGGGAACATATAGCCGGTTATGCCTGTTATCTGTTCCGCCGGATAATCTGTCGATTGCCAATATGCGAGGACTACGGTGTAGTCGGTTGCGTTAACGACAACCCGCCATCTTCCGTCATAGCTTGACGAGAAGGAATCGGAGAGGGTTTTTAAGCTGTCGTAAATTTTCTTACCGTCATCGGACTCGGGGTCAACTGTTGTCTTCTTAAGCTCCGTAGTTTTTGAATAGGGATTGCCTTCTAAAAGACAAACTTTTATGCCGGCGTAATCGCCTGTTGTTGTTTGAAAAGCCGAACCGCTGTTTGATGAAAGGAGTTGGAAATAATCCTTCCCGTTGTAGTTGTGTGCATTGAATATTGTTTCAATATCAACATTTTTTATCTCGAGGTCGATTAACCAGTTTTGAACGTATGTAAGCGCCTCGTGGGCGGAGTCGTTCGCGGTTTTAATATTCGCATCGCGGATTATGACTGAAACTGCGAGCGAACCTACCGAGAAGAGGATACCGATAATTGCGATTACTACGATTAGTTCTACGAGGGTAAACCCCTTGAGGAGTTTCCCGCGAATGTTATTCATTGGAAACACCTCCATGTATTTTCTTTGCGTTTATATGTTGTTCCAAGTTTTTGTTGTGATTTTTAGTGTTTGTTCCCTGTGATTATTAGTATATTATATTATTATTGATTTGTCAATAGAAAAATGATATTTTTTTCTCTAATTTTGTGAATTTGTATGAGTGCACAAAAATTTGTTATTTTTTTGTGCGTTCTGACAATAAATACGGGGGTACGGAGAGAATCCACGCGCCGAGAGCGTTGCCGAGGGTCATTATTAACAGGTAAAGCCACATGGTAGGGTAAGTAAATGATTTGACGGCGAGGGAGAAGTAGTACATATTGGCGATGCAGTGTTCAAAACCGCAGAGGATAAAGACGGCGACGGGGAGAATACAGGCGACCGCTTTTATTGTACCTTTTTCGGCAGTGTTAAAACCGTGAACGGCTATGTACATTAACATTCCGCAGAAGATTGCCAAGACGAAGATTGAGAGGGGGTTGTCCGCAAGCTTTATGTCAACGAGGGCGGCTGCCTTGCCGCTTATGGGGGCGATTCGGGTAAGGTTAACTAAAAGCGCGCCGAGAAACGTCCCCGCGAAGTTCCCGAGCCAGATTACGAGGACTTCGAGCTTGAAACGCCTGTCCCTCTCCCAGAAGTAGCCTATCGCGCCGGTGTAGAGCTTGAAACCGCGGGTAAGGATTGCGAAAAGCCCGACGGCGAAGAGGAACGCGCCGAGAGGGCGGGATTCGACCGAGAGGAAGACTGTGCCGCCGATTGCGATTGAGAGCCCGGCTAAGATTGCCTTTATAAATACATCTAAAATAATAATCAAACCCTTTCCGATAATTATTTTAGCATATTTTTCGAGCAATTGCAAGAACTTTCGAGATATTTATATAGTATAGTTAACCTTTTTTCTCCATAAACCAACGGCGAACGCCTCGGTCTTCTTCGAGGAACATGAAGCGGGCGTTGCCGGCGATTTTAACGGTGTAGCGAAGCCCCGCGCCGCCGGCTTTGAGGCTCGCCGCCTTGCGAATGTCGATAACGCCGTCGATGGCGTATTTCCTGCCGTCCTCCCATACAAAGGCAAGCGGCGTAATTATGCCGTCCTTCGCCCGTTTTTCGAGGACTTCGACGTAAACTTTATAATCGTTTCTGAGCAAATCTTCCATTAAGAACAGCTCCTTTACAGAATTTAAGCGATGAAATTTGCCGTAAGGGCGTTTTGCTTTACATCACGAGAACCCGAGGGGGTGAATTACATTGGCGGTTTTCGCGTCAAGCTGCCCGAGTATGCCGTCCGATTTAAGGACAAGCCGCCCCAACTTCTCATAGCCGAAACGCCGCCTTATGTCGTCAACGGCGTATTCGAGGCGTTCGGCACGATTTCGCTTCGTTTCGTCCGCGAAGAAGGAAAGCTGCTCCGAGGGCGAGTATGGGACAAGCTTTGCGCCGCGAATACCGATGCTACGAAGCGGAAGCCGCCAGTCGTAATTCTTGCGGAGAAGCTTCATTCCCTCTTCGGCAAGCTCCGCCGCAATCATTGTCGGGCGGGAAAGGCTCGTTTGCCGCTCGAACCAATGCAGGTCGTTTGTGCGAAGGCTTATTTGAACGGTTTTCGCCGACATTCCGATTTCGCGCATACGCTCCGCAACCGATTCCGCAAGGTTATAAAGCACAATATGCGCGTCGGCGTCACTCACAAGGTCTCGCGGACAGGTCGTTGAGTTGCCGACGGACTTAATAACAGGCGTAAAGTCTCCCGGCTTTACGGGCGAATTGTCAAGCCCGTTCGCGTAGCAATGAAGGTACGCGCCCCACTTCCCGAAAAGCCTCTCCATGTAGGAAATATCGGTGTTAGCGATGTCCCCGATCGTCAATATCCCAACCCCGGTGAGGGCTTTTTCAACCTGCCGCCCAACCCCCAAGAGGTCGCTCGCGGGGAGTCCCCATACAACGCGTTTGAAATTCGTCGGTGAAATAACGGTGGTTGCGTCCGGCTTTTTTATGTCGGAGCCGAGTTTCGCGAAGATTTTGTTGTAAGATACTCCGATTGAGATTGTTAACCCGAGCTCGTTTTTAACGCGCTCGCGGATTTCATCGGCAAGCAACCTCGCCGCGTCCGGCTTCCCGCAGATTGCCGTAACGTCGCACCAACTCTCGTCAAGCCCGAACGGCTCGACAAGGTCGGTGTATTCAAGGAGGATTTTACGGAAAAGGGCGGAGAATTTCTGGTACTTCGGGTAGTCCGGCGGGAGGATTATGAGGTCGGGGCATCTTTGGCGCGCCTGCCAAAGTGCCATTCCGACTTGAATACCGAACGGCTTCGCAATATAATTTTTCGCAAGGATAATGCCGTGCCGCTCCTCCGCGCTTCCGCCGACAGCAACAGGCTTCCCCGCAAGCTTAGGGTGATGGAGGATTTCGACGCTTGCGTAAAAGTTATTTACATCGCAATGGAGGATTTTGCGGTAATCAGTGCTGTTGCCCGCAATTTTGCCGCCCCCGAACGCTTCATTCATAAACATATTAATAGTACCGTAAAAAAATTTTTTTCTAAACGCTTGACAAAATATTTTTCGCATTGTATAATAGTTATAGAAAATATATTCATGTTATACCTATTGTAACACGAAATTTGATTCTTGTCAATAGGAATTTCAAGAAAATTTTTTCTATAAAAATAGAAATGGTATAAGTTATGGAATTCAAAGAAATTTTGAAGTCACAGCGCGTCCGAATGGGTTTAACGCAGAAGGAGCTTGCTGAAAAAATCGGCGTTACCGACCGCACAATCCAAAACTACGAACGCGGCGTAAAGCCCGCCGCCCGTTTTGAACACGTCCGCGCCCTCGCGAATATCTTCGGGATAACGACCGATGAGCTTGTTGGGGGGGAACCTGCCGAAACGCCTCAGAGCGGCTCGCTTTATATGGATAAGCTCGTCTCGGAGGTTTCGGCGATGTTCGCGGGGGGCGAAATTTCCGACCGCGACAAGGAAGCAGCAGTAATGGCGATTTCGCAGGCGTATTGGGCGGCGAAAAATAGTCGAAAGAAGTAAATTTGGGCGGAATTCACAAAAGCTGAAAATAGTAAATATTTTTCTTGACTTTTTCGGAAAAACAGTGTATAATGTTTTATATATTTGCGCTTTGTGAGTATTATGGTTAAATCGAAGTTTTTTACCGACCCGCTCGAGTGTTTTTCTTACATACGCGACAGATTCGGCGGCGATATTTTTTACGACGGCGGCAGGCTGCTTGCCGCTTTTGACGATTTGTGTCCGAAAATGCGAAATTTACGCGCGGCAATGCGGATTTTATGTAAAGGCGAAGCACTTGTCAAGGCTTCAACCGCCGACAGAACCGAGCTCCGTCAGATACTGGCGGGATTCACCGAAAGCGGCGATATTGACATTCAAACCGCCGACACATTCTATGAGCTTCTTGCATACGCTTATGATATTGACATAACCTCGCCTCAGATTAAGATAATAAAAACCGTCACGGCAGGAAGCCCTAAGCGGTTTGACAACACCCTTTCCGGGAAGTTCTCGCAATCGGCATTCGTTACCCCGACAGGCAAGCTTTTCACGTGGGGGTTAAACGAGTTCGGCAGCACCGGTGTCGGCGACGATGCCCCTGTGAGACAGCCTACCGAGATAATGTCCGGGGTTAAGTCGGTTTCGATGGGCTGGAGTCACTCCCTCGCGCTGAAATTCGACGGAACGCTTTACGGCTTCGGTGAAAACCGCTTCGGGGGTCTCGGACCCGACGCGGCGGAGGAATGTTTTAACCCTGTTCCGATAATGCGCGGCGTTGCTTTTATCGACTGCGGCGGGCGGATGCATTCCTATGCGATACGTTTTGACGGAAGTCTTTGCAACATTCGTACGCTTAAAAGCGGCATGGAGATAATCATGTCGGACACGGTAAGCGTGTCTGCGGGGATGCTTCATTCCCTTGCGGTAAAATCGGACGGAACGCTTTGGGCTTGGGGTGAAAACCGCTTCGGACAGCTTGGGGACGGTTCGCGCCAAACCCGCAAGACCCCTGTATTCATAATGAATGACGTGCTTTTCGCCGCCGCCGGAACCTACCATTCCATCGCGGTAAAATCTGACAGAACGCTCTGGACATGGGGGCTTATCCCCGATATCGAAAACGATTCCGCTTCCTTTTCTTCCGAAGCGGTAATTACCCGCCCGGTCATGTTTATGTCGGACGTAAAGAGCGCGGCGGCGGGTGAGCTTCACTCCCTCGCGGTTAAGACGGACGGTTCGCTTTGGGCATGGGGGAAAAACTTCTACGGACAGCTCGGCGACGGCACCGACGTTAACCGAAAATTCCCGGTTAAAATTATGGACGATGCGGAAGATACTGCCGCCGGGGTGCGATACTCACTCTGCAAAAAGACTGACGGGAAGCTTTACGCGTGGGGCTTAAACGAATCGTACCAGCTCGGCGACAAGACGGATATTAACAGGCAAACCCCGGTAAACATTAAGATCGATTAGGAGCAAATATGGAACTTGCGGCAGGAAGGGTATTAACCACCATTAACAATAAAACTGCAACGGTAATATCAAAGATCGGCGAAGGCGGGCAAGGGACAGTCTATAACTGCGAATACTGCGGGAAGGTTATGGCACTTAAGTGGTATCACAAAAACATACATAAAAACCCGACAGCCTTCCTCGATAACCTTAAACAGAATGTCGCTTCCGGCGCACCCGACAAGCGTTTTCTCTGGCCGGTCGATATAACGAACGACTATAACGGCGTTTTCGGCTATATCATGCCGATAATTCCGCCCGCATATAAAAGCTTCTCATCGTATCTGCTTGCAAAAACGAGGTTTTCTTCCCTCACGGCAATGATTGACAGTGCGCTCGAAATAATAACAGGTTTCCGCGAGCTCCATAAAAAAGGCTATTCTTACCAAGATATAAACGACGGCAACTTTTTCATCAACCCCGATTCCGGCGAAGTCTTAATCTGCGACAACGACAATATTGCCCCGTACGGTGAAAACTTAGGTATCGCGGGGAAATGTCGGTACATGGCACCGGAAGTTGTAATGGGGCAGAAGCTCCCCGATGTCCAGACCGATAAATATTCCCTCTCGGTTATACTTTTTCTTTTAACATACATGAACCACCCGCTCGAGGGAAAAGCAGCGATGCCGCCCTGTATGACCGAGGAACTTGAGCAGAAGATTTTCGCCGAAAACCCGATATTCATCTTCGACAAGTCGGACGACTCTAACCGCCCTGTGCGCGGGGTTCACGTTAATGTCATACAGCGTTTCCCGATTCTGCCCGACGCGCTTCGCGAGGCGTTTGGTTATGCGTTTTCTTACGCCGTAATGAAGAACGAAAAGCCGCGTCTTCTTGAAAAAGAGTGGCAGCTTATCTACAGGTCGGTTAAGACGATGATAATCCCCTGCGGCGGCTGCGGATATGAGACTTTCTATGACCCTGCCTGTGCTTCAAACCGCTGTATTAACTGCGGTACGCCGCTTTCACTCCCGATAACCCTTAAAACGCGTTATGCGAATATCCCGCTTTATCCCGGAAAAGTCATATACGAGCATGAAATTGCCGAAACGGGTGACGACAAGAAGCGCGTGGGTATTGTTACAAAAGGGGCAAAGAACCCGAATATCTGGGGGCTCCGCAATCTCACGGACGATTCGTGGCTTGTTATTGACACAGACGGCTTTGAAACCGTCCGCGGAAATAATGAGGTAACAAGAATCCGCACAGGCGTTACGATAACTTTCCCCGAAACAGACGGCGAATTTATCGACAACTCGGAGGATTAGAGGATACCACAAAATTATAGGATTTTATTATTGAAAGGATAAAAACAATGCCGGAAAGTATTTTAACAAGCGCACCCGTACCCCGTAAAACCATGGTTTTATTCTTCCTTATAGATACAAGCGGTTCAATGTTCGGAACTAAAATCGGTTCGGTCAACAACGCTATCGAGGAGATTATTCCCGACCTTAAAAAGATGTCGGAGGCGAACCCCGACGCCGAAATAAAGATTGCGGCGATGGAATTTTCAAACGGCATAAAGTGGGTAACCCCTGACGGACCCGTTTCCGCAGACGTTTTCAGATGGGAACCTATCGAAGCAATGGGTGTAACAGACCTCGGCGCGGCATTCACCGAACTTCGCGAGAAGCTTTCAAAATCCGCCTTCATGCAGGAAGCCGCCGGCTCATACGCCCCGGTAATATTCCTCATGACCGACGGCGAACCCACCGACGAGTGGCAAAAACCCCTCGAAGAGCTTTCCGAAAACAAGTGGTTTGTCCACGCAATTAAGGTTGCTCTTGCTGTCGGGGACGACGCTAACGAAGAGGTTTTAAGAAAATTTACCGGGAATGAAAACTCCGTCGTTAAGGCAACAAACAGTGAGCTTCTTAAAAAGATGATAAAATTTGTGTCGGTGCGAAGCAGTCAGGTTGCAAGCCGTTCCGCCGCCGCTGTTTCCGACAACGGTTTAAAACCGACAAAGCAGGAAGAATTCTTATACGAACTCAAAACCGCTGTCGAAGAGATGCGCGGCGACGCTGTTGTGTCCGACGACGAATGGGATTAACAGAATAAAGAAGCGAGAATACAGAATACAGATTTCACTGTTTCTGCCCTCTGCTCTGTATTCTGTACTCTGTACTCTGTATTCTGGGTTGGTGATTATATCTACAACTGTATTAACGGAACATCAATCGGTCTTTCTCATCTTCGTCATGGTCTTCCGTGTCAGGATTATTCGGCGTGCCTTCATAAAAGCGGTTACGTTATTGCGGCGGTTGCCGACGGGCATGGTGCGGAGCCCTATTTTCGCAGCGGGCGCGGCGCGGAACTCGCCGTAACAATCGGGATTATGGCGGCGGAGGAATTCATCAAAAATGCCGGAAATAATCTTCTTAAAAATGCGGAAGATATACAGAGACAGCTCTCACAGCTCGAAAAATGCATAATTTCAAGATGGGGCGACGAAGTTTACGAAGATTTCGGCGCGCACCCTTACAGAGACGACGAAATAGCTAAACTGCCGTCTGACTGGGGCTTTGACGACTACATCTACAGCGTTTACGGAAGCACTCTCCTTCTTGCGGCGGTTACCGAAAAATACTGGTTCGGGATTCAAATCGGCGACGGGCGGATTTTTGCGCAAAGTGCGGACGGAGATTTTTCCGAGCCCGTACCGTGGGACGAAAATTGTTTTCTGAATGCGACAACCTCAATCTGTGACTCGGACGCGGCAGATGAATTCAGGCATTACTATTCGGAAATCCTGCCGACGGCGGTATTTTTATGTACGGATGGTGTTTCTGAAGCTTATCGCGATAAAAAAGACCTATGCAAGATTTTTGAACAGCTCACGCGGATTATTATTTCACAGGGGAAATTTAAGGGAAAGCGTGTTCTTGACAAGATGCTTCCCGAAATATCCGAGTACGGAAACCGTGACGACACCTCCCTCTCCCTCATATATTCAAAAGATGCTGTTTTAACCAAAGAGAAAATCTTTGGCAGAAGATAATTTTAATAAACTTCACATAGAATTAGTAATATCAATTTTTTACGGTGGTTTCAAATGAAAACAGTAAAATTCGGCGGTTCGTCAATGGCGGACGCGGTTCAATTCTCTAAAGTCCGCGACATTGTTTTAGCGGACGAAACAAGACGTATTGTCGTTGTTTCCGCGCCCGGAAAGCGCGACAAAAACGATTCCAAGGTTACCGATATGCTCTATGATTGCTACGCAAAGGCTGCAAGAGGTATTTCCTTTACAGACGAATTCGCGGCGATTGAGGAGCGGTATAATGCGATTATCCGTGACCTGAACCTTGATATTTCCCTCGATGAGGAATTCGAGAATATCAAGGACGCTTTCGCGCACCGCGCCGGGAGAGACTATGCCGCAAGCCGCGGCGAATACCTTAACGGACTTTTATTCGCAAAATACATCGGCTTTGAGTTTATCGAGCCCGCGTCTTGTATCTTCTTTAACGACAACGGCGTATTCGACCCCGATGCTACCTATCCTGTTCTTTCCGAAAAGCTTAAGATTGCCGGGAAAGCAGTTATTCCCGGGTTTTACGGCGCAATGCCCAACGATACGATTAAAACATTCTCTCGCGGCGGTTCCGATATAACAGGCTCAATCGCCGCAAGAGCGAGCGGTTCGGAGATTTACGAAAACTGGACGGACGTTTCGGGCTTCCTTGTCGCAGACCCGCGGATTGTTGAAAATCCCGAGCCTATTGAAACGATAACCTATAAGGAGCTTCGCGAGCTTTCTTATATGGGCGCGGGAGTTTTACACGAGGAAGCAATCTTCCCCGTACGGACTGCCGGAATTCCGATAAACATTCGCAACACGAATAAACCTTCCGATAAAGGCACCATGATTGTTGACGAAGCAAAGGACGGAAGCAGGTTTACCATAACCGGTATCGCGGGCAAGAAGGGCTTTTCGGTTATCAATATCGAAAAGGACCTCATGAACGGTGAAATCGGTTTCGGCAGAAATGTCCTCCGCGCACTCGAAAAGAACAATCTAAGCTTTGAGCATATGCCCTCGGGGGTTGACACAATGTCGGTTATAATCGCAGCAGACGCCTTGAAACCGAAGCAGGACTGCGTTCTTGAAGAAATCATTGAGCGTGTTCACCCCGACGTTTTAACCGTTGAGGATAACCTTGCGCTTATAGCGGTTGTGGGGCGCGGCATGAAACGCACACGCGGTACTGCCGGTCGGATTTTCTCCGCACTCGCCCACGCCGACGTTAACGTCAAGATGATTGACCAAGGTTCGAGCGAAATTAACGTCATAATCGGTGTTGCGGAGGACGATTTTGAAACCGCTGTCAATGCTGTTTACGACATTTTTGTGAAAACTGTTGTGTAATTTACAAAAACTGCTTGCATAAAGCGATAGAATATGTTAAAATGAAGAGAAGGGGGAAGAGTTATGCTTGAACAGACGATAATTTACGCCGTAATCATGCTCATCTGCTTCCCTGTTCACGAATGTGCCCACGCCTTCGCGGCGTACAAATTAGGGGACGACACCGCCTACAGAATGGGGCGGCTAACACTCAACCCGCTAAAGCACCTTGACCTTTTCGGCTCTGTCTTAATGCTTGCAACCGGATTCGGTTGGGCAAAACCCGTTCCGATTAACCCGATGAATTTCAAGAACCGAAAAGTCGGTTTTGCCCTCTCCGCCCTTGCCGGACCCGCCTCAAACCTTATTTTAGCCTACATCTTTATGATTATTTACCGCATTGCGAATCATATTCGCCCGGAACACTTAAACGAAGTCGGTATGGTTATAATGCAGGTATTTGTGACGGGTGTAACAATCAATGTCATGCTCGCGGTATTTAACCTTATCCCGGTTCCTCCGCTTGACGGTTCGCGAATATTTTCGCTTATACTGCCCGAAAAGACCTATTTCAGGATGATGAATTATGAACGAATTTCGTTTGTTATACTGATTGCTCTGTCGTTTCTTCCTGTATTCAGGGTATTTATGAGTTTTTTTAACAACCTTGTAATCGATGCAATTATGTTCCTTACAAACTGGCTTGGAATTTTTGGAATTTAACGCTTATGCCTGTAGAAAATGAATACTCCGATGTCTTAAAATTTAAGCTTGATAACTTTGAAGGTCCGCTTGACCTGCTCTTGTTTTTAATACAAAAGCACAAGCTAAACATCAACGATATTCCGATTTCGATTCTTCTCGACCAATATATGGAATACATCAACGAATATGCGGAGAAGAACACCGAGATTGCGGCGGAATTTTTGGAGATGGCGGCGAAGCTCCTTTATATCAAGGCGGCGTCGCTCCTGCCAAAACCCCAAGCGGCGGATATATTAAAGCGCGAACTTGAGGGGCGGCTCATCGAATATGCGGTTATAAAAGACCTTGCCGCACGTTTGAAACTCGTCTACAAGGGCGACACATTCACCGTCCGCGCACCCCTCGCGATGCAATTTGACAACACCTACGCCCTCGAACACAACAAGATGATTCTATTTGACGTTTTTAGTGGTATTAACATCACAATACAGGAAAAGCCGCCGAAGCTTGACCCTTTTGAAGGGATTGTCACGACGAAGATTTTCTCGGTTAACAGCAAGATTGTCTATATCCTAAAAATCCTGTACCGCACGGGAAGATGCGTACTTAGCCATATGTTCGATGAAATTATCGACAAGTCGGAGCGTGTCGCGGCGTTTTTAGCGGTCTTGGAGCTTTCTAAATCCGGGCGAATACTTCTTAATGACGACAATACCGAAATTTGTTTTAATAGATAAAGGTGCATTTTGACTGCTTTTGAAGGAATAGCGATAGTCGAAGCGATACTCTTTGCTTCGGGCGAACCGATAAGCCGCGAACGTATCGCCGAAGCGGCAAAGATTGAACTTCCCCTTGCGGACAAGCTTATCCGCGAGCTTGAAGACCGTTACGAAGACACAGGCTCTGCGCTTACGGTACTTCGCCTTAACGACTCGTATCAGCTTGCCGTAAGGCGGGAATACTATGAATATATCCGCCGCGCTTTCGATATGCGGCGGGCACAACCCCTGTCTCAGGCGGCACTTGAAGTTCTTACAATAATCGCTTATAACCAACCCGTCACAAAAAGTTTTGTCGAACACGTGCGCGGGGTTGACAGTTCCTCCCTCGTAAATAACTTAGCCGAAAAGCGGCTTTTAGAAGAAGCCGGAAGGCTTGATGTCCCCGGGAAGCCTATTGCGTATAAGACAACCGATGTATTTTTGCGAACTTTCGGGCTCGAATCCCTCGCCGACCTCCCCCCTATCCCGGCAAGCAGCGGCGAACAGACGGTTATAGACGAAACCTTCCCCGATGGTGAAAACTAATGTGGATATGGATTTTAGCGGCAATCGCCGCAGTCATTTGGATACTTCTGATGATGCCGCTTGTTCTGTCAATTCGCTATGCTGACGGTAAGCTTAAATTTGAAGTAACCTATATGTTCATAAAAATCTTTCCTTTCAAGGAAAAAAAGGCAAAATCGGGTGAAGACAAGCCGTCCTCTGTAGAGTCGCCGGTTTCAGGGCTGCCCGAAACGGAAGCGTCGGCAGATGCAGATACGCCGCAAGGCAAGTCAAAACGAAGCCTTGCCGAAATGATTGAGCTTGGAAAGTCGATTAAGGAAAAATTAGGTATAATCTACGGCAGCTCATCAAAAGGAATAAAACGTATTTTACGCAAAATTGTTGTCGATAATATCTATGCAGATATTACCATACGTTCCGAAGACGCCGCAAAAACCGCCGTTAATTATGGTATAGTAAGCGGGATTGTGTACGGAATAATTGCGGCGATAAGTTCTCTTGCAACGACTTATGTTGAAAGCTGTGATATTGACTGTGATTTTGAAAATCCGAAAAAGCTCGAAAGCGACGTTAATGTTTCACTCAAGTTCAAGATGCGGCTTCATATTTTGCTCTCAAGCGGGCTCTTGATAGGCACAAAACTCCTTCGCAAAAGGCGCGAACTCACCGGATCTGTTAAAAAAAGTGCGGCGATTGCTGCGGAATAAAATCGAGGTTAAAAATGAACGATAATAACGAAAACACCAAGGTTAAGGCTCTGATTGAGGCTTCGCTCTCAAAGATTCACGACCTTTCAGATGCCGATACGGTTATCGGCGAGGCGATACAGGTCGGGAATATTACGATTATCCCCGTCTCGAAGGTTTCGTACGGTTTTGCGGCGGGCGGTTCCGACCTTCCGACAAAGTCCGAAAAGAACTACTTCGGCGGCGGTTCGGGCGCGGGTATAACAATCCTTCCGCTCGGATTCCTTGTCGTTAACGGCAGTGATGTTAAGCTTCTCCAGATTACCGAGGAACAAAATGGTGCTGCGGGCGCAATCGCCGCAATACCCGAACTTATCGGTAAAATCAAGGACCTGTTTAAGAAAAAAGACACTCCCTCCGACGACGAGATCTTCAACGACGAATAAATTTACCATTTATATTGACGAAACTGCTGCACAAACTGATTATATAGAAATATAATCGGGAGTGTAAAGATGTTTCGCAAGAAGAATAAGCACAAAACAGCTGCAAAAGTTATCGGGATAATAACCGCAATCGGCGTTGTATCGGTTTTAGCATATACATTTTTTGGTGTAAAGGCGTACGCCTTGCCGCACGAAACCGATGCACCGAGTGTCTCCGCAAAGGCGGCTGTCTTGATAGATGCTAAAACCGGGCAGATTGTTTACGGAAAAAATGAGAACGAACGTCTTCCGATGGCTTCAACCACGAAGATTATGACGACCCTTTTAATGCTCGAAAGCGGTGGACTTGACACCGAATTTGTAATGGGACCCGAAATTTTAGTCGAAGGTTCTTCAATGGGGCTTCTTGAAGGCGACCTTGTTTCTAAACTTGACCTGTGTTACGGTATGATGCTCCCCTCCGGGAACGACGCGGCGAATGCCACAGCTTACATTTTAGGCGGAGGAACAGCGGGATTTTCCGAACTCATGAACCGCAGGGCAGCTGACCTCGGCATGAATAACTCCCACTTCATAACCCCTTCCGGGCTTCACGCCGCCAACCACTATTCAACCGCCTCCGATATGGCAATCCTCACTAAAGCCGCGCTCGAAAACCCCGACTTCGCGAAGATTGCCGCGACAGAAAGTATTAAACTCGAATACGGAAACCCTCCCTACCCGCGTTGGCTCTCAAACAGCAACAAGCTTCTTTCCCTCTATGACGGCTGTATCGGCGTAAAGACCGGCTTTACGGACGAGGCGGGGCGTTGTCTTGTCTCGGCGGCGGAGAGAAACGGTGTAAAGCTGATTTGCTGTACACTTGACGCGCCGAACGATTGGGCTGACCATACTAACCTTTTAAATTACGGATTTGAGGTTGTTAAGCCTGTTGAAACCGATTTTAACGCGCCGGAGGATTTTACCATACCTGTTGTAGGCGGGGATATTGACGAAGCACCGCTTACACTTGAAAGAAAACCGATACTGATGTCCGTAAAGGGCGAAATTCCCGAGACGGAGTTTAGGATAATACTGCCGGAGTTTGTTTACGCGCCTGTTAAAGCCGGGCAAACTGTCGGGAGAGCGGAGTTTATAACCGACACTGAAGTTGTTGACACCGTTATGATAAAAACCGCCGCGGGTGCTCATAAGATAACGCGAAAACAACCGAAAGCACTCTACTATGTAATTATTGACTTCTTGAAAAAATATGTTTAGCAGAATCTCTGCTATCACCGAAAGTGTTAAGATGGAAAAAATCAGACTGCAAAAAATAATCGCCGAGAGTGGCTTATGTTCAAGGCGGAAGGCAGAAGAACTTATCGCGTCCGGCGCGGTTAAGGTTAACGGAAGAAACGTTAAGGTCGGCGACGGCGCGACGATAAAGGATATTATCACCGTTAATGGTGTTGTCATAAGGCGCGAGAAGCACCGCGCCCTGCGGTACATAATGCTCAACAAGCCGCGCGGGTATGTTACCACAATGAATGACGAACTCGACAGAAAAAATGTTACAATGCTTCTCGGCGGCGTTGACGAGAGGGTTTATCCCATCGGGCGGCTTGACAAGGACACCGAAGGGCTCCTGCTTTTTACCAACGACGGGAAACTTGCGCAGGCTATAATGCACCCCTCCCGCGAGATTGCGAAGTCATATCGGGTAACTGTCCGCGAAAAGATTACGGAAGAACAGCTCACAAAGCTTTCGCTCCCGATGAAACTCAACTTCGGAACGCCCGAAGAACCTGACATGAAGACCACGGTCGCAGCTCATGTTGAAGTGCTCCTTACCGAAGCAAAACGCACGGTGCTTTTAATCGTTATCCGCGAGGGGAAAAACCGACAGATACGCCGTATGTGCGAGGCGGCGGGGCTTACCGTTGTAAGGCTTAAGCGCATTGCCGAAGGACCGTTAAAGCTCGGTATGCTAAAGCCCGGAACCTTTCGAGACCTTACCCCGGCGGAAGTTATTGCAATTAAAAACGCTGTGAAATAGATTTTAAGCCACGTGGTTAAACGCGTGGTTTTAAATTGCGTACAAAGTGTTGACAAAAACTTAATATTTTGCGAAAGGTATTGTAATTTGGAATGGAATGTGTTATACTGAATTTGATTTTGGATTTTTTCTAAAGTTTATATAGAGAGGGAATTTTATATGCCCGATAAGATTAAAATGACGGAAAAAGAGATTTTAAAAAGTCTTTTTGACGACAGCTTCTACAGCGAAATATATCCCGGTTTCGGGAATGTTACGGCGGCGTACGGTTATGTCAAGGGTTCGCCCGCACTTACCTATATTTTCGACGGCGTTATGGATAAAAACACGTCAGAAAAAATTTGTCAGGCTCTTGATTTTGCAGCAAAGAGCGGTATGCCCGTTGTTGCTGTCTATGCTTCAAACGGCGCGTACATAGACGACGGCGCGGCGGTTTTCGGATATTACGGGAAAGTTCTCAAAAAGGTTTCCGACCTTTCCGGCGTTATCCCGCAGATTGCCTTGACACAGGGCGTTTGTACAGGTTCGCTCGCGGTAATTGCGTCGTCATCAGACCTTTTTATTGCCACAAAATCGGCGGAGATTTACACTGCACCCGGAAATGATACCAATGTTACCGACGGTGCGATTGCGGTTTTAACCGAAAACATGGAAGAATCGCTTAAAATTACCGCTTCTCTTCTTGAAAAGCTCCCGCTCAATAACCTTGCTCCCCTGCCCGAATTTGAGTCAGAAGCTCCCGAGAGTTTGCCTATCGGCGACGCTTTGGCTGTTATTGCCGGGCTTGCGGAAAAGGATTCGCTCGTAACGCTTTATGAAACTTGCGGTAAGGGTTCGCTGACGGCGTTTGGGACTGTTAACGGTGCGCTTTGCGGATTTGTCGGCGTGGGTGATTCAATCGAGTGCGAAGACTGCTCAAAAGTTGCTAAATTTGTAAGTATTTGCGACGCTTATGGGGTTCCTGTTGTAACAATTCTTGATACGGACGGTTTCTCAAAATCGGCTTGCCTTAAGGCGGCTGTTAAGCTTACTTCCGCTTACGCTAACGCCTCAACCCGCAAGATTACGCTTATTACAGGCAAAGCTTACGGTTCTGCTTTGTCCGTCTTTGTTTCGGCGAATGCTGACGCGGTTTACGCGTATGAAAACGCAGTTATCGCTCCCCTTGCGCCGCTTTCTGCTGTCGAATTTTTACATCACGACAAACTTAAGGGCGCAAATGACCTTACCGCGAAACGGAATGATCTTGCGGACGAATACAAGACCGAAATGTCGGCGAAAAACGCCTTGTCTTCCGGTATCATTACCGCGCTCGTAACGCCCGAAACCGCGTACAAGACGATTGCTTCCGCTCTTGATATAACCTTCGGCAAGCGTACTCCGCATGGTTTTGACCGTAAACACAACGCGCAATAAAATTACTTTAGGAGATATATATGAAAAGATATAATATTACCGTTAACGGCGTGGCATATGATGTATCGGTTGAAGAAGCCGACGGACAAACCCCTGCGGTCTCTGCTCCGGCTCTTGCGACCCCTGCGGTCTCGACCCCTGTGGTCTCGACCCCTGCGGTCTCTCCTGTCGTTTCCGGCGGCACACAGATTAAGGCTCCGATGCCCGGGACTATTCTTGACATTAAGGAAAACGCCGGTTCTGCTGTAAAAAAAGGACAGGTTATCCTCGTTTTAGAGGCTATGAAGATGGAAAACGATATTGTTGCGCCGGTTGACGGGACGCTTGCCTCGGTCAATGTTGAAAAGGGCGCGGCTGTCACTTCAGACCAAATCTTAGCGGTTATTTCGTAAAGGAGCGTGTTATAAAAAATGGCAAAAAAAATCGGTATAACCGAAACGGTGCTTCGTGACGCGCATCAGTCGCTCATAGCTACCCGTATGACTATAGACGAAATGCTCCCGATACTTTCTAAGATGGACAAGGTCGGCTTCCACTCGGTGGAATGTTGGGGCGGGGCAACCTTCGACAGCTGTATCCGCTTCCTTAACGAAGACCCTTGGGAGAGGCTGCGCATTATCCGCCGCGAAATGCCGAATTCAAAGCTCCAGATGCTTTTCCGCGGGCAGAATATGCTCGGCTACAGGCATTACGCCGATGATGTCCTCGAATATTTTGTGCAAAAATCCGTTTCAAACGGCATTGATATTATAAGAATTTTCGACGCGCTCAACGATATCAGAAACCTCAAGACCGCTATCAAGGCGGCGAAAAAAGAGGGCGCGCACGCTCAAGTTGCGATTTCTTACACCCTCGGCGAAGTTTTTACCGATAAATACTTCCAAGACTACGCAAAGCAAATCGAGGCAGAGGGCGCAGACTCAATCTGCATCAAGGATATGGCGGCACTCTTAACCCCATACCGCACCGAATCCCTCGTTAAGGCACTAAAAGAGGTTACAAGCCTCCCGATACAGCTCCACACCCACTACACTTCGGGGCTTGCTTCGATGTGTATGATGAAGGGGATTGAAGCGGGCGCGGATATCTGCGACACGGCAATGTCCCCCCTCGGGAACGGTACGTCCCATATGCCCACGGAATCCCTCGTCGCCGCGCTCCAAGGCACCGAATACGACACAGGGCTTGATCTTGTTCTCCTCAACGAAATCCGCGATTATTTCATGACGCTTCGCGAAAAGTATATAAAGAGCGGGCAGCTTGACCCGAAGATGTTAGCGGTTGACGCTAATGCCCTCATCTATCAAGTTCCGGGCGGTATGCTCTCCAACCTTCTTTCCCAACTCAAGCAAGCCGGAAAAGAAGACAAGTTCACCGAGGTTTTACAGGAAGTTCCCCGCGTTCGCGCCGACTCCGGCAACCCCCCGCTCGTTACACCCACTTCGCAGATTGTCGGGACACAGGCGGTGTTCAATATCGTTAACGGTGAGCGGTACAAGATGGTTACCTCCGAATTCCGCGAGATGGTTGCGGGGAGGTACGGGAAGACTCCTACCGATATTTCGGACGAATTTAAGAAGAAGATTTTAGGCGACGAAAAGGCGATAACCTGCCGCCCTGCCGACCTGCTCGAACCCGAGCTTGAAAAGCTTAAGATAGAGTGTGCGGAATGGTCTGAACAGCCGGAAGATGTTTTAACCTACGCGATGTTCCCGAAGGTTGCGCCGAAGTTTTTCAAAGACCGACGCGACAGACTTTACAACATTGACAAACATTCCGATTCCGCAAAAAAAGTTCATATGGTATAATAAAAAAAGTTTCGGGGTAGTCATAAAGGCTGCCCCGAAACAAATTGCTACCGGGATTTATTCAAAGCTGCCGCAATCGTCGAAGATTTTATCGACGTGAGCGGTATTTTTGACTTTGGTTACAAGGCTTACAAGCGGAGTTACTATGAGGGTTATTATCATTGCCGCCGCGCCTGCGTTAATCGGTGAAGCGAGGTTAAGAGGGAGCGAAGCGGCGGCTTTTGTGAGTTCCGGGAAGAAGCCGAGGCTGAATATAACCATGTGGACGAGTGTTATCCCGACGCCGAGGGCGAAGCTTACCCAAACGGCGGTGCGGGTAATTTTCTTCGAGAAGAGCCCGTACATGAACGGAGCAAGGAAAGCTCCCGCAAGCGCGCCCCATGAGATTGACATGAGTGTGGTGATATAGGTGTTCGGGTTAAGAGCGATTACGACAGAGATAAGAAGGAATACCGCGATAAGAACACGCATAATGAGAATCTGCTTTTTGTCGGTTAAACCGTTTTTGCAGTTCGGCTTGATAAGGTCAATTGTTATCGTTGAGCCGGAGGTTAAAACGAGCGACGAGAGTGTTGACATTGAAGCGGATAAAACAAGCACAACCACAACGCCGATTAAGAGTTCCGGCAGAGCCGACTTGAGCATTGCGGGGACGATTGAGTCGTAAGAAAGCTTGCCGTTAACGCTTTGAATAAGTACACGCCCGGTTTCCATAGCTTCTTCATTCGTCGCGGAGGCGAAAAGCCGTCCGAAGCCGCCCATGAAGTACGAACCGCCCGCAACAATAAGTGCGAATACCGTTGAAATAATCGTTCCGCGGACAATTGAGGGCTTGTCCTTTACCGCATAGAATTTCTGAACCATCTGCGGAAGACCCCATGTTCCGAGGGATGTAAGTATTATGACGCCGAAAAGGTTAATCGGGTCGGGACCGAATAGCGTATTGAGGGAGTTTGCGGGAACAGAAGCGTCCGAAATCTTCCCGAGACCGAAGAGAGCTTCGGTTAAGCCGCCCTTCGATTCGAGGACACATATAACAACTGCGGCAATTCCGACGAGCATTATAAGTCCTTGGATAAAGTCGTTAATCGCCGTCGCCATGTAACCGCCCGCGATAACATAAATCGCCGTCAGCACCGCCATTGCAATTATACAGAATTCATAAGGAATATCAAATGCCATGTTAAAGAGCCTCGATAAGCCGTTATAAACCGAGGCGGTATAAGGAATAAGGAAGATAAAGACTATCAGCGCGGAAACGGTCTTTAGAGCCTTCGAGTCATATCGCCGCTCGAAAAACTCCGGCATCGTCGCCGCCTCTAAAACCTTCGACATATGTCTTGTGCGGTTTCCTAAAATTATCCACGGAAGCATCGAACCGAGAATCGCATTCCCGACGCCGATCCAAGTCGCCGCCGCGCCATAGCTCCAGCCGAACTGTCCGGCATAGCCGATAAAAACAACCGCCGAGAAATACGACGTCCCGTACGCGAACGCTGTAAACCAACCGCCCAGCGACCGCCCTCCGAGCACGAACGACTCAACACTGTTTGTGTGCTTCCTGCACCAAAACCCTATTCCGAGCATTATTATAATGTATATTAGAACTATTGCGTAAAGCATGACCCGATTCCCCTACCAATTTGTAAGTTAATTTGTTGCGTTAATGCGTTATTGATTTAACGCGATAAAGCACTTTATAAGTTTATCATATAAAGTCAGTTTTGTCAAGTGAAAAAGCGCGAAATTTGTAAATTTTTAATTAACTTTGTGTTAACCACATTTACTTTTGAATAAATTTACTTACATTTATGAAAAAAGCTTGACACATGGTATTTTTCATGATATAATTATCAAGGGTAATCATAAGCATTGAAAAATAGTGCTTAGATGATTTGTATTGTAGATGAACAAGAAAATATTTCCCGCGTCCCCAAGAAAGCTCTTGCTGCGGTATTACAAACGGCTTTTGATTCTATGTATACCGGCGTTTATGTTTATCTTCGCGGCTTTCCTTATAACGTTGCTTTTCGTTATCCCCGAGGGCGTCGAAGTTCCGAGGTTTGTAAACAGGCTGATTCTTTCGGGGTTATCAATTTCGCTTCTGTACGCATTTATCGTATGTACTTTCGGCGGAAAAATTATCGACAGACTGTCTCATATGCATAAATCCCACTCTTTTATACAAATTAATGAAAAGAGTTTGGTCGTTTCGGAATATTCACATTCGGGATTTTTTTCCGGAAAGATTTACAAAAAACTCTGGATATGCGATATTCGAGATATTGACGACATTATAATTAAGAATAATGTCATTATCTTTAAGTTAAAGTCTAACAAGGTTGCGCGCTTTTACAAAGAACAGGCGGCAGACCTCGCTTTTCACTCAACCGACAACGAGATCATCTTCGACGATTTTACGGCAGAGAACAGGGGCATATCAGTCGGCAGGTTCGCCGTTACCGACAATTTCGCTCTCCCCCTTCGTATAGCCCAACGTATCTTCCTCGTCGCCGGGAATGTCCGCGAGAGAGAAGCGCGAAGAGCGCGTTTCCGCGACGAAATGCTTGAACGCGCCGCAAAAGCCAAGAGATACACCCGTCTTCGCGACAGGTGGCGTCCCGAAGTTAAGCGAGGGGCGCGTTGGTGATTTTTATCCAATGGAGATTCAATGTCACTTTTAAGTTCACTTATTAAGGCTGACGATTGTGCCGGATGCAGGCTCTGCTGTTGGTTCACAAGGTACGACCTCTGGGAAACCCCTGTTATTGACGACGCCCTGCGCGATATCATTCTGGAGCGTTACCCCGAGACAAAGTTTGTGTCAAAGGAAAGGGGCGGCAGTCTCTTTGTAATGAAGGAATCACCGCAGACCGACCCCAAATACGCATACCAACCCGAGCGGTATAACTGCCCTATGCTTGACGAAAACGGTTGTAAATTAGCGGATGATAAGCCCTTTGAATGTCAAATCTGGCCATATCGAATTATGTCGCAGGAGGGCAAGCTTCTTATATCGTTATCCCTTCTTTGCAAGCCGATCCTTGAAAACAGTTTTTCTTCAATCGTGTCGCTCTTAAAAAGCGGTCTTGCAGAAAAAATTATTGCCCATTCAAAAATGCACCCCTCTATAATAAAAGAATACACAGACGGTTATCCGATTTTGATGTATATAAAATAAAGAATTAGAAAGTGTTATCTTAAGAACATGAAAACATTCGGAATCATTGCTGAGTACAATCCATTTCACAACGGTCATAAACACCACATCGAACAGGTTCGCGCTGCCGGAGCTACACACATAGTTGCAGTTATGAGCGGAAACTATGTTCAGCGCGGCGATGTTGCAATTATCGACAAATTCCGTCGTGCCGAAATCGCTGTTGCAGGCGGCGTTGACCTTGTGCTTGAACTTCCTGTGCCGTATTGCCTTTCTTCGGCTGAACTTTTTGCACGTGCCGGAATGATGATACTCGGAGCACTCGGTTGTGTGGACGGACTGTCGTTCGGCTCTGAAAACGCTTCGCTTGAGATATTGAAAACCGCTGCGGAAGCGTCGAAGAATGCCTCAACCCCCGAGAAAATCCGTCCGCTTTTAGAGCAAGGCATTTCATATCCGCAGGCTGTACAGGAAATTATCGGACTTGAATCCGGACCGCTTATCGCAGATGTATTTGATGATCCGAACAACATCCTTGCCGTTGAATATATTAAGGGCATTGAGTATTTAAGTCTCGGTTTTGAAATCTTGCCGATAAAACGTGAAGGAGTTTTCCATAACTCAGCCGAAACTACAGAGAATTTCGCTTCCGCTTCAAAGATAAGAGAGATGATTGAAGACGGCGACGATATATCGGATTTCGTTCCCGAAGAGACGCTTAAAGCGGTTAAAGAATACGAAGAGAATGAAACCCTCTGTTATTTCGACAACCTTGAACGTGAGCTGCTCTGTCTCTTGCGCAAAGCAGTACCCCAACAGCTTGCTATGCTTCCCGATGTGGGTCAAGGGCTTGAAAACCGCCTGTTTGAAGCAGGAAAAGCCGCCGTTTCACTCGATGAATTCCTCGAACTTGTCAAGACGAAGCGTTACACAATGGCGCGTATCCGCCGGATTTTATTGAATCTATATATCGGGGCGCTCAGTTCCGACTTAATGATGCCGCCGTCATTCGGTCGAATTTTAGCCTTCAACGACCGCGGCGTTGAGATAATTAAGGCTTCCCGCGAGAAAAACGCCGAAAATAAGAACCGCCTTGCTATTCCGTTCTCTTCCGATATAAAGGAACTGTTCACGTCACAACTGCCCGCCGCAAGACGCTTTTTACAGCTTACTACCATGTCGAGCGATCTTTACTCCCTCGCCGCAAGGAACGTCGCAAGAAGCGGCAGCGACTTCACCGCAAAAGTCGGTAAACTCACAACGATAGAGTTGCCTGCTCAACCGACTGCACCGAATATTGAAGTAACCCAAGGCGGTAAATTACCGCAAGAATAAATTACCCCGTAAAATAAATGTTTAAAAATAGATCGGAGATGCTTTTTATGAAAAAAAGAACACTTAGTATTGCACTCGCCGCACTGACCGCATTCACACTCGCTGTACCTGCTGTTGTCGTAAACGCGCGTGACTATGACTATATCCCCAGAAGCGCCTATAGGTATGCTTCCGAAAATGTCTACGGAGACGCTATTTATTGGTATCCGAATCTTGAAGCTTATTATCAGTTCAACAACGTTCCTCCGGCATATATCAGACAGCCGGCAACTCCGTATTCCTCCAACAGATTCACCTATTTCGACAACGTAACCGGCAATTATGTTGACAGGGATGGTTTGATAAATGACGGTGTTTACCTTGTTACGCAAACTGTTAACACCGTAAACGGAAACGAATATGTTGCATATCAAGTCGGAAGCAACGGTCTCTACTATCCGACCGAAGCACTCGCAAGAAGTCATGCCGGCGCAAAAATTGAGATTAATACCGTTCTCAAAAACGGTACCGGGCTCTTCTTCTCTATCCGCACCGGCAATCGTTACAGCACCTTTGCTGCAGCGGTAACAGGTTCCGGCGGAATTGTGTCAAATGTTATGACCTATATCGCAGGACAATACTATGACTATAGTTTCACGCCGGTTTATTTAAACGGTGATACAAACAAATACTATCTTACCGCAGCAGAAGCGGCGGCTGCATATAAAGGCGCGACCGTAACAGAAGTTGCGACTCCTACCGGGGGCTATTTCTTCAATCGTGCAACCGGGCGTTTCTATCTTACAGAAGCGTATGCTCTTGAAGCAACTAAAAATGAAGCGGACGTTGTCAGAGCGACAAGCTATGCGTACGGATACGGCGTGTATGCTCCTATTGTTAACACACCTTCAACCGGCAGTTCGTCCTCTGCTGCTGTTTCTTCCGGCGATGCTTATCTTGCTGCCAACACCTCCTATAAAGGCTGGACTTCACTCGCTAACTACATAAACGGACGCACGGCAGGCGCGGATGTTCGTATTGAAATGAACAAGCAAACCTCTGTTCCGAAGTCATTCTTCGACGCTATTCAGTATAGAGATGCCGATGTAACATTTGAAAACGACAACGGTTCTCGCTTTACGATTAACGGCGCGGATATAACCGAACCGAAAGCCCTTAACGTTGACGTTACTTACAGCATAAAAACTATTCCGTCTACCGCAATTAACAAATATGCGGACGGTGCATTAAGTGCTTCGCAGATGAAGATCGGGGACGATATAGACTTCGGTTTATACGCCGTTGTTTCTGTAGGCTTTAATGCTTCTCACGCCGGAAGAACTGTAAGACTTTATTACTACAACACCGAAACAGGAAAACTCTCCATCTCCGACTCCTCCGTTGTCAGCACCAACGGCCGCGCTTCCTTCTCCGTAAGAAAAGGCGGTAACTACTGCGCTATAATCTTAAAGTAAGTCTTGCTTAAAAAAATTCCTTCTAAGCGGGTGTTTTAAGAGTGTTAATCAATCTTCCGGCACAGGTGCGGGAAGTTTTACAGAAACTTTCCGCAGCCGGTTTTGAAGGCTATATAGTCGGCGGTTGTGTCAGAGACTCCCTTCTCGGTGAGGATCCCAAAGACTATGACGTTTGCACAAACGCCCTCCCCGCGCAGATTAAGGCGGTTTTTTCGGAGTACCGTACAGTCGATACCGGAATTAAACACGGCACTGTTATGGTGCTCATTGATAAAATGCCGATCGAATGTACTACCTATCGCCTTGACGGGAAATATTCCGACGGCAGACACCCCGACTCGGTATTCTTTACCGACAATCTGCGGGAGGACCTCTCCAGACGTGATTTTACCGTCAACGCAATGGCGTATAATCAAAAAGACGGGCTTGTTGATTTGTTCGGCGGACAAAAAGACCTTTTTGCCCGGGTTTTGCGTTGTGTGGGGGACGCCGACACCCGCTTCACCGAAGACGGACTTCGGATAATGCGCGCGCTTAGGTTCCTGTCGGTTCTTGATTTTGAGCCGGATACCTTCACGGCTGCGGCAATATTCCGTAACCAAAAACTTCTCGATAACGTCTCTAAAGAACGCATTTCAGGTGAGCTTACAAAGCTCCTTTGCGGGCGCAATGCCTCTGCAATCCTCGATCGTTACGCATCAGTTTTTACACAGATTATTCCCGAAACAGGACCGATGGTAGACTTTGAACAACACAGTAAGTACCACATTTACGATGTTTGGAAACATACCGCTGTTGCTGTCGGTGCTGCGAAACCCGATAAATACGTCCGACTCGCGCTTTTATTCCACGATATCGGCAAACCGTCTTGTTTTAGGCAGGACGCAACCGGTGCAGGGCATTTTTCCGGGCATGAAGAGGTCGGCGCGGATATGACCGACGTGATTTTGCGCGGCTTAAAATACGATAACCAAACAATTTCGACCGTTAAACTCCTCGTCCGTAACCACTACATCACCCCCGTTGCCGACCGCACATCCGTTAAAAAGCTTCTTAGCGAAATCGGTTATCAAAACTGGAAGCTTTTAGCCGAAGTTATCCGCGGGGACAACATGGCGAAACGGAGTATTTGTTTCGACCGCATACCGGTAATTGAAAGTATGAAATCCATCGCCGACGATATTATAGAAAGCCGCGAATGTTACACAATCGGTATGCTTAATATTGACGGCACACGTATATCGGAACTCGGTGCGTCGGGGCGCGATATTCGCCGCATACTTTCGTCGCTCCTTACCGATGTTATAAACGATGTTACGCCGAATACCTCTGCCGCTCTCATCTCCCGCGCAAAGGAAATTTACCGCAATATCCAACTCGGAAGTGTTTATTACGGTTAACCGACGAAGGCTTGTGATTATATGAAAAAAATCTTAACCGCGATTTCTCTTGTACTTCTGATAAGCCTTTTTACCGCCTGTAAATCTGCGGGCGATAAAATTGCCACCTCAGGCGCAAAGGCTTTCGGCGAAGGGCGTTATGCTGATGCAATAGCCCTTCTTACAGAGGCAGACGAAAAGGGTTTATCTACCTACAAGCAGTTTGAACTCGACCTTATGCTTGCGGAAAGTTACTATAAAACCGGGCAATATCAAAACACGATTACCATTTGTGATAAAGTTTTAGCCGAAAATACACTAAGCGGGTATTTTAGTGCATACAACCTTTTGGGACTTGCGCGAAAAGGCTTAAACGAATACGACAGAGCCCTTGAATGTTACCTCCTTGCCGACACATACTCTACCAACAACATTGATACCGCCGTACTTTATAACAACATCGGCAATCTTCTCATAACGATGAACAAACCCCTCGAAGCAATTGATTATCTTGATAAGGCAAAAGTTTTCGATCCCGATTTTGCCGAGGTTTACGGCAATACCGCGATTGCTTACGCTATCCTCTTCGACTTCGATTCTGCCGAGGCTGCCCTTTCCGACGCCGAAGCGAGGGGTTACGACAAGGTTTCCGAAGTCCGAGAGATTATTGACAAATACCGCGGTTTTGACGACTATGTTGCAACGTCGGTGACGACGGCTGTTACTGAATAAAACTTGAGCCTGTACATTTTCGTACAGGCTCTTTTAGTTTACTTAAACACAAGCTCCAAAAAGTCTCTGACACTCTGTCTCCATACGTTCCAGTCGTGGTGTCCCTCGTAGATAATTTCTTTATGAGCCCCCCAAGCTCCGGGGGCAAGACCCTTTTCTTTCATTATCTCACATTCGTCCTTAAACTGTGCGAAGAATTCGTCCTTATCGCCCATGCAGCGGAAGAAAAGTCTATAATTCTCAAACAGTTTGTCTTTATCGTCAAATGCGTTTAGGTGCGAATTATCGTCGTCGCCGATTCCGGGCAGCTTTTTTAGAAATCCGCTGAAAATCCCGGCATAACCGAAAAGCTCGGGGTTAGTGAGGGTTGTCACGCTCGTTTGCATTGAACCCATCGAAAGCCCTGCCATTGCTCGATTCCACTTATCGGTAAGTGTACGGTAATGGCTGTCGATGAATGGTATACATTCTTCAACAAGCATCGGCATAAGCTTCATTGCGTCCCATTTGCGCGTACCGTTTCCGTATTGCGTCTGAACCATTCCGTTGTTCATCACGATTATACAGGGCTTCGCCTTCCCCTCTGCAAGAAGGTTGTCCATGATGAAGTTAACCTTCCCGAGATGCACCCAACTGCTCTCGTTTTCACCGAAGCCGTGCTGCAAATACAGCACCGGAAGTCTCTCATACTCCCCGGTATTATACCCGGGCGGGGTATACACTTCACAGCCCTTATAACAGTTACAGATTGTTGAATAGTAAATCTCCCTCGCGACTGTCCCGTGCGGAACGTCTTTGCACATATAGTAGTCATTGCCCTTATGCGGGAAGTCGATATAGTTTATCGGGTGCCCGTGGCTCCAGCCGATTTCCGACATCGGATTTAATACATAAACCCCGTCAACCTCGAAAAAGAGCGGCGAATATCGCTCACCCTCACTGTCAAGTTTAAGCGTCCATATACCGTCCTCTCCTTTTGTCAAATCGGTAAGCGGACCTTCAGACCAAAAACGCCTTACCGCAACCGTCTTCGCGGTCGGTGCGTAAAACTTAAGAATAGCATGGTCGGTTTCAAGTGTGGTCCCCTCGGGAACCTTCCAGCTTTCGTTGCTGTAACCGCCGAGCTGTATCTGCGGGTCGAAGGCAATTGCCGTTTCGGTTAACGCCGAATTAATCTTTATCTTTTTCGAGAGCATAATATGTACTCCTAAAATATTATTCTACCTGTCATTATACATCATTGTTTTAATATATTTGTTAAAAAAATGTGTTTTAAAAATTAACAATATACTCAAAATTATTTATTATTTACACCATAAATATCTATTGCTTTTAGTGCCTTTATGTGTTATAATTATAAGGATTATAAATGAAAATTGCAGCAGTAAAATTACCGATTTTTGGGGGAAGTGAAATATATGAGACGTGTTTTAAGGAACCCCGAAACGATTGAAGGCTCTGTTGAAAGCATTACTTTTCAGAATGAAGAGAACGGCTTCACCGTTATGGTAATTGATTTCCACGGTTCCCCGCTTACCGTAACCGGCGAACTCGGGAACATAAGCGAGGGCGAAGAGGTTAAGCTTTTCGGCGAATTCGCCGTTCATCAAAGATATGGCGAACAATTTTACGCGGTTTCAGTTGAGCGAAAGCTCCCGACCGGCTCTGCCGCAATGCTTAAATATCTAAGCAGCGGGACTGTTAAGGGTGTCGGCAAGAAAACCGCAAAACAGCTTATTGAAAAATACGGCGAAAACGCCTTCGATATACTTGAAAATCACCCCGAAGAGCTTGCAACCTTAGACGGAATGTCAAAGAAAAAGGCATACACAATATGTGAAAACTTCAAGCTTCTTTACGGTGTCCGCGAACTTTCGATGTTCCTTACGGGATTCGATATATCCCCCGGAACGGCGGCGACTGTCTGGAAGATTTGGGGGCAGTTTTCAAAAGAGATGATAACCGAAAACCCTTATATCCTCTGCTCCGAAGATATAGGCGTCGGATTTAAGAAAGCAGATGAGATTGCCGAAAAGCTCGGTATAGATTCTGATTTTACGGAAAGACTCATTGCGGGCGCGGAATTTGTCCTTAAAAACGCTGCTTTTAACGGCGGGCACACTGCTTTTCCTCTCGAATCGTTTAAGTCTGAATTTATGCGAATATTAAACGTGGGTGAAACGGAAGTTTTAACCGCGCTTAAAATCGCGTCGGAAAAAAAGGCGATTTCTATTACCGAAACAGATACCGAAAAATTTGTCAGCCTCTACAAATACTTTACGGCGGAGGATTATATAGCAGACCGCCTTAAAGCCGCAACCCGTTCGCATAATGAATTTGACTACATGGCGCACATTGAAATAGAAGAAGCCGGCAAGGGAATTAAATACGCCGAAAAGCAAAAAGAAGCGATCGGCTCTGCCCTGACAAGCGGACTTACCGTCCTTACCGGCGGTCCGGGCACCGGCAAGACGACAACCCTCAACGCCATAATCTCCCTCTACAAAGAACAGGGAAAGGTCGTACAGATTACCGCTCCTACAGGAAAAGCCGCAAAGCGGATATCCGAACTCACGGGCTTTTCCGCGAAGACTATACACCGCCTCCTTGAAGTTACCTTCGATGCCGCGGGAAAAGCCCTCTTCTCACATAACGAAAAAAGGCTGCTTGAATGTGACGTATGCGTTATTGACGAGATGTCGATGGTTGACTCGGAGCTCTTCTCTGCGCTCCTTCGCGCACTGAAAAAAGATTGCCGGCTTATCCTTGTCGGCGACAGCGACCAGCTTCCCTCTGTCGGTGCGGGGAATGTTCTCGCAGACATTATAAAAAGCGGCAAACTCCCTGCTATAACCCTAAATGAAGTTTTCAGGCAGGCGAAAGAAAGCGGCATCGTTACAAATGCACATAAAATCGTCGGCGGTGAGTACCCCGAACTCAAGGCAACCGACTTTTTCTTCATGCAAAGGCTCGATTCCGAAAGTTGCTTGGAGCTTGTTATTGAGCTTGTCTGCGACCGCTTACCGCGGGCATACGGCTTCTCCCCTCTTGACGATATACAGGTGCTCTCCCCGGTGCGAAAAGGCGACCTTGGGGTTGAATCGCTTAACAAGCGTTTACAGGACGTATTAAACCCGCAGATAACCGACACAGGCACGGGCGGCATATACAAATTCCGCGTCAACGACAAGGTTATGCAGACAACAAACAACTACGATATTGTCTGGACGCAAGGCAATGACAGCGGAACGGGAATCTTTAACGGCGAGATAGGGATTATCCGCTCGATTGTTAAGGAAGACGACAGTGTTGTAATTGATTTTGACGGAAAGCTTGCGGATTACACATTCGATATGCTCCGCGAGCTTGAACTTGCCTACGCAATTACCGTTCACAAGAGTCAAGGCAGTGAGTTCGACGCGGTTGTTCTTCCCCTTCTCGGCGGTTATTACAAGCTTTTTTGCAGAAACCTTCTCTACACCGCCGTAACACGCGCAAAAAAGCTTATTGTTATCGTCGGTTCGAGGAATGTAGTCTGCGAAATGGTGGATAATAATTTACAAACAATGCGCTACACATTACTTGAGGAATTCTTGAAAAATGACGGCTGAATATAAGGTTAATGATTTCCTTCTCGATATAGTCTTCCCGAACCGCTGCCCTTGCTGTGATTGTTTCATTGCGTGGAATAAGACTGTTTGCGCAGAATGTGAAGCTAAGCTTTCGGAGCACCTTGCTGTTCCGGCTGAGATAATCTCCGCCTTTGTCTACACCGATATTGTTGTTGACGGGATATACGCGCTTAAATTCGCTTACGGGCGGAATTTTGCCAGACACTCTGCGAAGATTACCGCCGTCTCGCTTGATAAAAACTTTGACTTTATCGTTCCTGTACCCATGGTTAAAAGGCGGAAAACTCTTCGCGGCTATAACCAAGCGGAGATTTTCGCCCATTACCTGTCACGCGAAACGTCAATCCCCGTGAAGAAAAACGCTCTTATTCGCGTTAACGAAACAAAGCAACACCTTCTTTCCGAAACGGAGCGTAAAAAGAACGCCGAAGCGTCGTACGCTAACGGGAGAGACGATATAAGGGGCAAGCGTATATACCTTGCCGACGATGTTTGCACGACGGGTGCGACAATTTACGCCTGTACAAAGCTTCTTTACGCCGCCGGGGCGAAACTGGTAAAAGCAGTGGTTTGTGCGAAAACTTAAACAGTTCGGAGTTTATAGATGGATATAGGTATTGACCTTGGTACCGTAAACATAATAATAACCATGAGCGGGCGCGGGATTGTTCTTAACGAGCCGTCTTGCATCGCGTACAACAAGAAGACTGCCGAGGTTATCGCAGTCGGGCGCGAAGCGTATCGCATGGAGGGGAAAACCCCCGACTACATTACAGTCATACGCCCCCTCGAAGACGGCGTTATCTCCGACCACAACATGACACAGACCATGATTCAGCATTTTATCGAACGCGTAACCGGGAAACAGCTCCTCATGCCCGACATTATAATGTGCATACCCTCCTCCATTACGGATGTTGAAAACCGCGCAGTCGTCGAAGCCGCTAAAACCGCCGGGGCGAAAAAGGTTTGGCTTCTTGAAGAACCGCTCGCTGCTCTAATCGGCGCGGGTGCTGACATAAGCCGCCCGAACGGCAACATGGTTATCGACTTCGGCGGCGGAACAACCGACATTGCCGTCGTCTCGATGAACGGAATTGTTGTAAGACAGTCGGTTCGAGTTGCGGGGAACAAGCTTGACAAGGCTATCGTTAAGTTTTTAAGCAGCCGCTACAAGCTCCTTATCGGCGAAAAGACCGCCGAAGCCGCAAAGATTGCGATTACAAACATCTTTCAGCCGGACGGCTCAAAGCGTTTCGCCGTAAAGGGACGACACATCGTCAGAGGCTTGCCCGAAAAGGTTGAAATTTCCGATTTTGACATATATGAAGCAATTATCGACACCGTTTCGGAAATAGTCTTCTGCGCAAAATCGGTGCTTGAACAGACCCCGCCCGAACTCGTCGCAGACATATTTGAAAACGGCATATACCTCACCGGGGGCGGTGCTCTCCTCGGAGGTTTACCCGAATATCTCACAACAGAGCTTCACGCGCCATGTATCGTCGCGAACAGACCCCTTGACTGCGTTGCAAATGGCGCGATGAAAGCATTCACTAAGATTGAAAGTTTACTTGACGGATTTGAATACATTTCGATGTTGAAATAAAGGTTTTATATGATTAAAGTTGGTATTGTCTCACTCGGTTGTTCAAAAAATTTGGTCGATTCGGAACGGATGCTCTATAAGCTTCACGGGAAGTTTGAGCTTGAGGCTGACGCGGCACTTGCCGATGTTGCGATAATTAACACCTGCGGGTTTATACAGTCGGCGAAGGAAGAGGCTATCGAAACGATACTCGAATTTGTTTCCCTTAAAAAAGAGGGTAAGGTAAAGCGTATCGTCATTACAGGCTGTCTTGCGGAGCGTTATAAAGAGGAACTCCTTGTCGAATTCCCCGAAGCAGACGCGGTTGTCGGGCTTGGGTCGGAGGACAAAATCGCCGACATTATTGCCTCGCTTGACGACTCACCGAAGCTCTTTGCAGGCGATAAATGTAACCTCCCGCTCTCGGGCGGGCGGATTTCGGGGACGCTTAGTTTTTATTCTTACCTTAAGATTGCGGAGGGCTGCGACAACCGCTGCTCGTATTGCGCAATACCTTCAATCCGCGGAAAGATGCGAAGCGTTCCGCCGGAAACGCTCCTTAAAGAGGCGGCGGAACTTGCCCGAAGCGGCGTTAAAGAGCTTAACATTATCGCACAGGATATCACGCGCTATGGGGAGGATTTATACTCTGAATGTAAGCTCCCCGAGCTTCTCGAAAAAATCGCGGAGACCCCCGGCATACAGTGGATTCGCCTGCTTTATTGCTACCCCGAACGGATTACCGACCGCCTTATCGAAACGATAAACAAGACGGACAAGATTGTAAAATACCTCGACATTCCTATTCAACACTGCGACGGAGAAATTTTAAGGCGTATGAACCGACCGGGCGATGAACAGAGTCTGCGCGCTCTTGTCGCAAAACTTCGAGCAAGTATCCCCGGGATAATCCTCCGCACAACTCTTATTACGGGCTTCCCGGGAGAGACCGAAGAGAATTTTAACCGCCTTTGTGAATTCGTCGGCGGCATGAAGTTCGACAGGCTCGGCTGTTTCCCCTATTCTGCGGAGGAAGGAACGCCTGCCGCTGAATTCCCGGAACAGATTGACGATGAGATTAAGAACAGACGCGCCGAAATAATTATGGACACGCAAAATGTTATTATGGCAGAGGCTAACAACAAGTATCTTGACAAGGATATTATTGTACTTACCGAGGGTTTCGACCGCTATGCAGAATGTTTCTTCGGGCGGTCATACATGGATGCTCCCGATATTGACGGGAAGGTATTTTTCACAACAGAGCCGGACGACAAACCCTACCCCGGCGACTTTGTAACCGTTCGTATTACCGAAACGCTCGACCTTGACCTTTTGGGATTCCGAAACGACTAAAAAACAGAGGTAAATATGTCAGATAAAAATAACTCAAACCCTTCCGAAGAGTCGGTTGTTATAGAGGATTTTTCAGATGTCCCGCCCGTTAACAAGCGATTCGGCATGAACCTTCCAAACAGATTGACGATGCTTCGCATTATTCTTGTACCCTTTTTCGCGGTGTTTTTATGTATTGATTTCGGTGTTTTCAGCCTGCGGATTAATGACATTATCGCGCTGATAATATTTGTCGCTGCAAGCATAACCGACTTCTTGGACGGCTATATCTCCCGCGAATATGACCTTGAAACGACCTTCGGGAAGTTTGCCGACCCACTCGCCGATAAAATTTTAGTCGCGGCGGCTCTCGTCTGCTTCTGCTACCTCGGGCTTGTCAATCCGATTCCGGTTATAATTATCCTTGCCCGCGAATTCATGGTTTCGGGGCTGCGGCTTGTTGTTGCCGATAAGGGTGTCGTTGTCTCGGCGGGTATTTGGGGCAAGCTTAAAACCGCTTTCACTATGGTAACAATTATATTCATACTTGTTTCACTCATAATGATGGACAGCGGCAACACCGGGCTTAATGACACGCTTTCATTAATCTTCACGATAATGCTTTGGATATCGGTAGTGTTAACCGTCATTTCTGGGCTTATCTACCTTAACGCCTATAAAAAATATATTTCCGATATGTAGAGGATTCCCAATGATTATTAAGACGTTTTTTCCGGAAGTTGACCCGGACTTAACAGAGATTCCGGCGGAATACGAGGACTATTTCGAGCACCTTTCATTTGAGCGGCGCGAAAAAATCCTGCGTCTCCACTCCCCGCACAGCAAGGTAATCTCGCTCATGGCGGCGGTTTTTGCGCGTGAATGTATCGCGAAGATTACGGGGATTCCCGAAAAGGAGCAATCTTTCGTCTACAACGAAAACGGCAAGCCTTCCTTGGCGGACATTGAAAACTTTCATTTTAACATTTCGCACTCCGAAGGCTGTATTGCCTTCGTCCACAGCAACAAGCCCGTCGGTATTGACGTTGAGAGAGTTAAAAACTATGACATAAGACTGCCGAAACGCTTTTTTACCGACCACGAGCGGGCTATGCTCGACTCCGCACCGATAAAGGATGAGGAATTTTTCCGCATTTGGACACTTAAAGAATCCTACATAAAGATGAAGGGTTCAACTCTCGCGCAGATGATTCGTCACATTGACATCTACAACATTCGCGATGCACAGATTAATACATTTAATGAACGCGGGTACATTATTACCGCTTGTGAACAGCTTTATAATTAGATATATGTCCTAAATTTGGACAAAAAGTAATTTTTTCTTTAAGTTTATACCATTAAATTGATTTATTAATATTTTAGTGGTATAATTATTCTTTAGGGTTTACAATGTTAAAAAAACTCGGAATGGGTGAAAGATATATGTTAATTTTAGTAATCAATGCCGGGAGTTCGAGCCTTAAGTATCAGCTTCTTGATATGAACGACGAGAGCGTCTTGGCAAAAGGCAACGCCGACAGAATCGGTATCGGCGGACACATCAAGCACACTGCCTCCGACGGCAGGGTTTATGACGCAGACCACGACTTCCCAACACACACCGAAGCTTTCGAGAAGCTTGTTTGGGTTTTAACCGAATCGGACGCGAAGGTTATCGGCTCGATGGGCGAGATTGCGGCTGTCGGACACCGTATCGTACAGGGTGCGGAAATCTTCTCGAAAACGGTTATTGTTACAGACGAAATTATACAGAAAATCGACGACCTCAAGGAACTTGCGCCGGTGCATAACCACCCCCACGCGCTGGCACTTTGGGCTTGTAAGAAGGTGCTGCCGGAGACGGTTCCGCAGGCGGTTGTATTCGACACCGCTTTCCATCAGACAATGCCCGAAGAGGCGTTCATGTTCGGGCTCCCCTATGAAGATTACGAAAACTTGAAGGTTCGCCGTTACGGCTTCCACGGGACTTCTCACCGCTTCGTTTCCGCCGCGCTTGCGAAGGCTATGGGGAAGGATATTAAGGACCTTAAGATTGTTTCCTGTCATCTCGGGAACGGTTCTTCGATAACCGCCGTAAAGGGCGGCGAATCGGTCGATACAACTATGGGATTCACGCCTCTTGACGGTCTCTTAATGGGGACGCGTACAGGTGCGGTTGACCCGTCCGCCGTAACCTATGTCATGGAAAAACACGGCTTCACCCCTGCCGAAATGTCCGACTATATGAACAAGAAATCGGGACTGCTCGGCATTTCAGGCGTTTCTTCCGACAACCGCGATGTGGGCGAAGCTGCCGATAGCGGGAACAAGCGCGCTATCCTTGCTAAGAAGATGCTTTCTTATCAGATTCGTAAATATATCGGGGCTTACGCTGCCGCAATGGGCGGTTTGGACGCTGTTCTCTTTACGGGAGGAATCGGCGAAAACGCTACCGATGTTCGAGAAAATTCATGCGAGGGGCTTGAGTTCCTCGGAATAAAGATTGACGAGCAGGCGAATAAATGCCGCGGCGAGCTTAAGAAAATCTCCTGCGGAAAAACGGATGTGTGGGTTGTTCCGACAAATGAGGAACTCCTTATTGCACGCGACACGCTTGCGCTTTTATCATAATGACGGATATACAGATTGCCCGTATTAACGAGCTTGCAAGAAAGGCGAAGTTTTCCCCTCTCTCACCCGATGAAAAGGAGGAGCAAGCAAGGCTTCGCGAAGACTATCGCAGCGCAATGAAGCGCAACCTTGAATCCCAACTGATGGGCTACAAGTACGAACCGAAAAACAAAAGCGAGAACTAACCTCTATGGAACGTTACCCGTTTAAAACGCCGGCGTATGTAATTGATGAAAACCTGCTTTTTAGCAATTTGGGGATTTTGAAGGACGTTGCGACACGTTCCGGTTGTAAAATTCTTCTTGCGCAAAAGGCGTTTTCGGCGTATTCGATGTACCCTCTTATGAGTGACTTTTTGGACGGGACCTGTGCTTCGGGGGTATATGAGGCGGAGCTTGCGTATGACAAGATGCCGGGGAGAGAGAACCATATCTATTCGCCGGCGTATAACCCGGAAGATTTCCCCCATATTGTTAAGATATGCGACCACATTGTCTTCAACAACATGGGTCAGTTTAAGCTTTTCTACCCGGAGATAAAAAAATCCGACAAGAAGAAAGAAATCGGGTTACGGATTAACCCGGAGTATTCCGAAATTGCGCATGAGATTTACAATCCATGCTCTGAGTATTCAAGGCTCGGGACGAGGCTTTCGGATATGCCGGACCGACTCCCGGAGGCGATAACGGGGCTTCATTTCCATACCATGTGCGAACAGGGCGCGGAAGTGCTTGAACGAACGCTTTCGGCTGTAAAGAAGAACTTTTCAAAATATCTTCACGCCGTTAACTGGGTTAATTTCGGCGGCGGTCAGAGGATAACCGAAAAAGGCTACGATATAGGGAAGCTTGTGTCACTTGTGACGGCTTTCCGACAGGAATTCGACGTTGATGTTTATCTTGAACCGGGAGAGGCTGTCGCGCAGAACGCGGGGTTTTTAGTCACGAGGGTACTTGACGTTATCCGTGCTAAGGATAAGGAGATTGCTATCCTTGACGCGTCGGCGGCTTGCCATATGCCGGACGTGCTCGAGATGCCGTACCGCCCGGAGGTTATCGGCGCGGGTGTACCCGGGGCTTTGCCGCACAGCTATATCCTTGCCGGCGGGACCTGTCTTGCGGGGGACGTTATGGGTGAATACTCCTTTAAAGAACCGCTTATTCGCGGCGATGAAGTAGTATTCTGCGACATGGCAATCTACACCATGGTTAAGAACAACACCTTCAACGGCATGAAGCTCCCCTCTATAATATTTAAGACAATCGACAACGAATATATCACGGCGCGGAAATTCAACTACCGCGATTTCATGTCAAGGCTGTAACTTGTCAAGGCTGTAACTTGTCCCGGCTCAAACTTGTGACTTTTTTATGAAATTTTAAAAAAACACTTGATTTTTTCTTAATAATAGGTTAAACTATTACAGTAGATAGGCAATTAAACTTGCTTATTATGGTAAATAAACTGAATGAGGTGCTACTTATGGCATATAAAATCGGCGACGAATGTATTTCCTGCGGTGCTTGCGCAGATGCTTGCCCCAATGACGCTATCTCCGAGGGCGATTCTCTCTATGTGGTTGATCCCGAAAAGTGCATTGACTGCGGCGCGTGCGCAGACGTTTGCCCTGTTTCCGCTCCGGCTTCTGCTGACTAAGACCGAAGAAAACTATCGCGGCGACTTTAATCGCCGCGATTTTTATATTGTCTCTGTTTCTATATCAATGATACTGTTTTGCCTGTAAAACTGCGGATTGCTTTCGTAATTGTCGTAAAATTCGCCCAAATGCTTCCTCACAAGCTTCCCTAAGCCGAAAACATCGGTATTAAGATTCTGCACGGTTGCAAAATAGGCTTCAGCAACAGCACGCTCTACATAGACGTTAATCGCTTCAAGTGCAACAGCATCACTCATAAAGGTTGGCTTTTCGGTTATGTCCGCGCGAATCATAATCCGTTCGCGAAGGACAAGCACACCGTCAAGCAGAGTGACTTCCGGCTTAACCTTAATATCAAGTATCTCCCCTGAAACCCTTTCCCCGCCTATTATAAGCGAAACTGTAATCCTGTCCGCACTCTCAATTCCGCCGCAAAGCAGTTTTACCCCGAGGGCATCATTGTTTGTGAGCGTTCCGATTATGCCGCTCTTTGCAATTAATACCAAACCGTCAAAGGCGATTTTTTCATCTTGAAAGACAACCCTCGGCACCGCCGCAGAGGTAAATTTGCCGGCTGATTTTGCGGCAATCTCCGTAAGAGGGGTTAGGACGCTTTTGCCTTGGGAGGAATATACATTAAGCTCCGCTAAAATCTCTTCCGCCGGTACATCGGAGGTTATAATCTCCCCCGGTTCTTCCGAATAGAGTATCGGACAGGCGGGGCAGATATCCCCCGATAAAAAGACGTTCAGTTCCTCCGAGAGGTCGGAAAGCCCGCCCCCCATTACAAAGAGCTTCATCTGCCCTAAAAATAGCTTCTTCCCCTGCTTCAGTTCCGCGTCGGCGACTGCGCCCAAGATGGTTATCCCCTCGCCCTCTACTGTCTCGTTTTCAAGGAGCTGCATAAACACGCGATAGGTTTCGCCCTCTTTTTCCATGCCGAAGAGCTGTACAAATGCGCGCTCGTTAACCTGCAACCCCGCCGCCGCGCAGCCGCTAAATATTACCATTATAAGAAATATCGGAAGTAATCTTCTCATGTTTCTCCTTTCTCATAACAATAAGTTCTGCAATCGGTGCAATGAGGACAATTACAACCTGCGCGATAACGAAGGGTAAACTGCCGTAGACGGCAAAGAGGGTGGTGTTCACCTTCAAGAAGGGCAGGGCGACAAGGTAGATTATTGCCGCTGAAATTGCCGCGCTTCCGCGAAGTTTCGGGAAACATTCCGTTATAAGCCCCGCGCAGATGTTGATATAAAGCGCGGTCTTGAGTACCGCTGTCATCGTCCAGACCACTAAATAGACCGCGTCGGCGCGCTGCAAAAAGTTCACCCCGGCGTACGCCCCGACAGCCAAGAACGGATAGTCGGTCAGCATTGCAAAATCGCCCAAGACACCTTGAATCAGCGTCAATACCGCAAGGGTTAGGATAACCTTCCCGATAAGCAAGCCGCAAACGGTTCTGTTCATCTTCTCGGGGATATATTTGCACAAAAACGCAAGCGCAACAATTTCGCCGTTTTTCGCGAGTTCGTCAATTACGGCGAAGATAAGGGTACCTTTCGGCGCGGTTACGTAGATATTAACAGGGTCGAAATCCCTTGCGGAGGTCACCCCCATTATTATTAACATCATGAGAAGGATAACGAAAACGGCGGTGCTTGAACGCGCAATCCCCTCGATACCGATTATCGCGCAATAAACGCAGATTACGAGAAATATCCCGATCCAAAGATACGGGTTCGCGGTTTTAAAGAATCTGTCGCCCAGAAAAATCTGGAATGACAGGAGCGAATCCGCTGTTTCGCATACAAAGAACAAGAAGCAGATTGCGATAAGGAGAAATCCTATGAAGTTCTTTTTTCGCCCGGCAGCTTCGGTTACGCTTAGAAGCGGGAATTTCTTCGTGAAGACAAGGAGCGGTATACATATTATAAGCTGCAATATTGCCGAAATAATTACCGCTGTCATCTGTTCCGAAACGGCAAAATCTTCGGAGAGGAGCGGTACAAAGGTCATCAGTCCGAATGACCGACAGCAGAGGAGGATTAACAGTGCCTGTCCCCAACCGATTTTTTTCTGAGTAGTCATTTCATATTAACCCCGTTGAGTTTTTCGATAGTGATTTTATCCTTGACCATGCTCTTCATGCTTATCCTTGTTAAAACGTCGCGCATTGAACGTGCCGTGAAGGGTGAAACGGGCGCGGTTACGGGCGCGCCGTAGCTTTCGAGGGAACATATATTAATAAGCAGAACCGCCGCGAAGAGTGCTATGCCATAGAGCCCCGCGACCCCTCCGGCAATAACCGCAATAATCCGAAGGAACGCGACGGGCTGATAGAGATTCGGGATAAGGAAGGACGCAATAACCGCAATCGCGCAAACAAGCAGTATCGGGTTCGATATTATCCCGGCGGAGACGGCTGTGTCGCCTATTATAAGCCCGCCGATTATCGAAACTCCCCCGCCGATGCTTTTGGGTAGGCGTAGACTTGATTCGCGGATAATTTCATAAGCAAGCAGAATTATTATCGCTTCAATTGCAAGCGGGAACGCGGACTGTTCCTCCGCCTCCGCAAGGGTTACAAGCAGCGTATGGTTAAAGAGTTCGGGGTGGAAGTTAATTACGGCAACATAGAGGGCGGGCAGGAAGATTGAGATAAAAAACGAAAGGTATCTTATAAGCTTTACGAGGGTGGTGTAAAACGGGCGGGAGGTATAGTCGTCTATTGTCTGGAAATTTTCTATAAAAAGGAAGGGCAGGACGATTGAAAATGGTGTTCCGTCTATTAAAACACCGATTTTCCCTTCGAGCAGCTTTGCGGTAAAGACGTCGGGACGTTCAGTTACCGACACGCCGGAAAAGACCGAAAGCTTCGTCTCGTTAAGATACGGCTCGACGTAACCGCTCTCGATAACCGACTCCATCTGCATACCAAGGAGTTTTCGCTTAATATCCGCAAGAAGCTTTTTCGGGACTCTGTCAGTCATGTAACACATTACAACGTCGTTGTTCGATTTCGTCGATACCTGAAAGAGGTCGAATTTAAGAAGCGGCGACTTTATCCGACGGCGTATCATCGACATATTCGTACGCACCGTTTCGACAAACCCCTCGCGTGAACCGCGAAGATTCCCCTCGGAGGACGGCTCACCCACACCGCGTGTGTTATACCCCTGCGCCCCGTAGCAGAACGCCGACGCAATCCCGTCAACCATTATAACCGCAAATCCCGCCATTAGTCTCTTAATTACGTCAGAAATCTTCGCGGTAACAAGCCTGTCGATACCGAGGAGCATATTGTCCTTGATGTGGTTATATATGGTGACACTGTCCGGCTTTTCACCCGGCGTAAGGGTAATTGTCGTCATGGGGTAGAGTATCATATCGGCGAGCGTGCCCGTTGAAACCATACCCTCTAAACATAACAGCACAAGCTTTGTGTTCCCGACAGTAAATTCATTCACAAGCAGGTCGGAGCTTTGCGACATTATATTCTTTACATTGTCGATATTTTCGGCTAAATCGGAGACAAGCGGATAATCCTTGTAGTCGCTTGAATTCGGCTTATCAAAGGGCGTCTTCGGAATCATAATTTTACCCGCATTAGTATAAATTTAATAATTTAAGCCTTGTATTTTCTATTTTATTATGTTATAATTAACTAAAAAAATTCAGGAGGACTTCTCATGTCCGAAAAAATAACTAAATGGGGTATTATGGCAACAGGTTGGATAGCCGAACGCCTTGCCGACGCGATAAATTCTGTGGCGGATGCGGAGCTTACCGCTGTCGCTTCGAGGGGTATTGAAAAGGCTGAAACCTTCGGGAAAAGGTATGGCGCGAAAAGTTTTTACGGCTCCTACGAAGAGCTTGCCGCCGACCCCGACATTGACATTATCTATGTTGCGTCCCCTACTTCAATACATTTTGATAACGTTAAGCTCTGTTTTGAGCATGGAAAAAATGTCCTCTGTGAAAAGAGTTTAACCGTAACCGCTCCCGAAACTGCGGAGCTTATACAGATTGCCCGCGAAAAGAAGCTCTTCTTCATGGAAGCAATGTGGATGAGGTGCCTGCCCTATTACCGCAAGGCAGTCGAGCTCGTTAAGGCGGGGAAAATCGGCGAGATAAAGACGATTCGTGTAGATATCTCAAAGGCGCAGATGTACGACCCCCAAAACCGCTTCTTTAACAAGGCTCTCGGCGGCGGAACCCTCCTTGACCTCGGTGTTTATTCCGTAACCTTCCTCACCGGCTTCTTGGGTTACGATTACAAGGACCTCTATTCACGCGGATATATCGGCGAAACCGGCGTTGACAGGGACGAAGTTATCGTCTTCGACTACGGCAATGCCTATACTTCGAGCGTTGTCGGATTCGACATTGAAGACGACAACAGAGCTGTTATCGTCGGGACAGAGGGACGAATTGTTACCGAGCCCGATTTCTGGTACGGACATTCCTTCAAACTATATGACAAATGGGGGAATTTTGTCGAAGAATTCTCCGAACCCCATCTTTGCAACGGTTACGAATACGAAGTTATGGAAGCGCAAAAGTGCATGAACGCCGGCTTGCTTGAAAGCGAAATTATCCCGCTTGCGGATACGCTCCGTATAATGGAAATAATGGATGAAATAACCGCAAAAATAAATACAAAATAAACGTTTTAGCGGTTGACTTTTTACTGAAAATTTGGTATAATGTAATTTATAGAATTATTTCAGCCTTCCCATGAAAATATCTATGGGGAAAGGGGGACCGGGGAGACAAATCGGTATAACTCCCCATTACCACCTATGGAGCAAACAATACAGTACGGAAGCTATTCGGCGTATAAGTCTACAGTTGCCGATATAGTTGAAGAGCTTAAAAAGCTTCGGGAATTCGCCGACAGCCTTGCGCTTGAAAAGACGGCGGAGTCGATTACCGATACGCTTGAAAAAGCCGTTAAGGAACATTTTGAGGTTGCCGTTGTCGGGGAATTTAAGCGTGGAAAGAGCACCATCATCAACGCTATCTTAGGCGAAGATGTGCTGCCCTCCGATGTTTTACCCGCAACCGCTGCCCTAAACCGCATTACATATTCAAGCGACCCTTACGTTATCGTCGAATTTAAGGACGGCTCACAGGTTAGAGTTCCGGTTGAGAAGCTTTCGGACTACGTTACAAAGCTAACCTTCGAGTCGGAGCGAACCGCCGAAAGCGTGAAGCAGGCTACCGTCTACTATGACACGGCGTTTTGTAAAAACAACGTCGATATTATAGACACACCGGGGCTTAACGACGACGAACAGATGACGAATGTAACTTTGTCGATTCTGCCGGAGATTGATGCGGCTGTTTTCGTTATTTCCGCGAACAGTCCTTTCTCACAGTTCGAGAAAGAATTCCTTGAAAACAAGATGCTGACATCTGACCTCGGGCGTATTATCTTTGCCGTTAACTGTTTCGGAACCTTCTCGAAAGAGGACGAAGAGCGGATTGTCGAGACTGTCCGCCGGCGTATTGAAAGTTACGTCATGGAGAAGGCGAAACAGGTCATGGGCGAACAGAGCAAGGAATTCGCCGTTTATAAACGCAAGATAGGCACTCCGCGTGTCTTCGGGGTATATGCGAAAAAAGCCCTCACCGCTAAGGAACAGGGCGACGAGGTTTCCCTTGCGGAGAGTAACTTCCCGCAGTTTGAACAGGCACTTGAACATATGTTAACCGTTGAGCGCGGCTCGATCGCCTTGCAGATTTTGGCAAACAAGATTATCAGTTCCGGCTCGGAGATTCTTAATATAATTCTCCTGCGTGAAAACGCGCTGATGATGGCGACCGACGAGTTCATGGACAAATATCGCGATGCTACCGCCGAGATTGACGAAATACGCACCAAAAAGCGTCTCGAATTCGTTAAGATTAACGACGCCGCGGCGAATGTATACGGCGGGTTAAAACCAATCCTTGAGAGCTATTGGCAGCAGATTGAAGATACCGCTATGGACGTTGTTGACGGGTTCATGATGTCGGCGGAGGACCTTAAGAAGGATAACCTTAAAAAGGTACATATGCGGATTACCGACAAAATCCGCGACAACATTGAAAACAAAGCCCAACTCATCTGCGAACAGATTCAGAATGAAATTAACATTGCTCTCTCGGACGAAGCGTCAAGACTGCAAGGCTTCGAGAACGAATTCTTCGCCTCCGTTAACCGCATACAGGAGATGTTCTCCCTTTCCGCCAACCGCGGAAGACGTGCAGGGGGTGCTGTTGACTCGGTTATAAGCGTTGTGCTCGGGACAATAGGCACAGGCGGACTCTTTATCGGTATGCGCGAGGCGGGCGTTAAGGGCGCGCTGCTTGGCGGTGCTTCGGGGCTTTTATCGAGCGGCGCGGTTGCTGTAACGGGATTTGTTCTTGCCGGGGTTTTAGGATTTGTGGGAGGACCAGTTACCCTCACTATCCTTGCACTTGCAGGGCTTACCGGTGCGTTCGCGGGAAAATTCTCCGTTGAAAAATTCCTTTCAGAAGAGCGGATTGAAAAATTCAAACAAAACCTCAAGATTGCCGTTCACAAACAGTTTAAGGAGATGAAGATTAACTCCGACTTCTCTGAAACCGTTCGTCAGCAGGTTTACGCTTCCTTTGAAGGCTTAAAAACGAAGATTGAAAAGGAAACCGAAGCAATCCTTGCGGATACACAAACGACCTTAGACCGTCTCAACGAGATGAAGGAACATCGGAAAGAATTATCCGACGCCGAGCGCAACCGCCTCGGCAATATGGCTGAATATATCGGAAGCTTGCTTGCGGAGAGTTATAATCTTCACAAACAGCTGTCAAACGATATGGAATAAGGGAGGGTATTAACTTTGATTGAAACTCGTACTAACCCTCTGTTTGATATAGATACCAATTTTTACCATTATGTTTCGGCACGTTCAAAAGCCCACGCCTTAAAATCCGACTCACACCTTATCGGCGGGAAGCTTGACTACGCTTTCGACGGCGACACCGACTACAGACAAAAACTCGGCGGTATGTTCGGTATGACAAAGGTCTTGAAGCCTGTTTTCCCCTACATTGCCGAAACCTATCGAATGGCTTTCGGGAGTTCCGCTAAGGCGGGTTCGCTTAAATTCGCAGCCGTTTATGAAATTTCCGTTAAATGCGCGGAACGCCTTAATATGGTGCTTCCGATGGTTTTTGTCCTTGCGACATCTAATAATATTATCTATTCACTTGAGGGCGAAAACATTGCCGAAGCCTGTATAGTTATCTCCTCCGGGCTTGCGGAATGCGGGGACGAAAAGCTCCTAAAGTTCCTTATCGGGCGCGAATGCGGGCGTATTCAGAACGCACACTGCCTCTATAAGTCCGCCGCCTCCTTTTACGGGCTTACCGGGACAGACAGCGACAGGCGCGAGACCCTTACCGACACAAACATCAAAACCGCGCTTTCAGGGTGGTACCGCCTTTCGGATATAACCTGCGACAGGGCGGGGATAATTTCCCTCGACGATCCGTCCGACTACCTTAAGGTTGCGCTTAGGGCTATTTCCATCGGGCTTACCGGGATTTACAAGCCCGAAAACCTTACCGAGGACAGCGTTATTGACGGTTACGAGAAGATACATTTTACCCCTGCAAGGAGTATTTCGCTCGATTCATCCTGCTCCGACCTTTACAGAAGACTCTGCTGCGGTCTTGAATTTATTAACTGCGAAGTTTTATACAACCGCCGCACCGACGCACATCCGACCGTTTCGCACCTTGTTAACAAGCAAGCCATGGAGGTGCGTTGTGTCATAATTTCGGAAGGGGGCGTAAAATAGATGAGCGAATTAACATTACAAAACCCCGCCGTAAAAGAAAACGCCCCGTCCGACACCGTTTTAAACGATATTGAATTTGTCGCGGGTGAGATAAAAAAATTAATATCAAACGCAGCCGTTAAAAATGCTCTCGGAACCGAGCTTTCCGGGCGGCTTACCGACTGGGACAGAGCAATAACCGCCCGTCGGACAGAGCCCTTCTCTCTCGTTGTTATCGGCGACTTCAAGCGCGGAAAATCCACCGTCATCAACGCGCTCTTGGGGAAGGATATGACCCCTGTCAACGTTGCGCCGGAGACATTTACCATCAACTGTATATCGTACGGCGACTACAACACCGCCGAAGCCGTCCTAAAAAGCGGTCAGCGTATCCCCCTTACCCCGGAAGACCTCGTTCGCGAACGGCTTGAACGTCTCTCGAAGGCTTTTTCGGACGACATTGACCATATTGACATAAGGGGTGATGCTGAGCTTCTTAAGGAAATCCAAGTTGTCGATACACCGGGGCTTTCCGACCTTGACAGGCTTGATAAGCAGGTACAGGACTACCTTGTTAACGCCGACGCAATAGTTTATATTGCCTCTGCTCTTACCCCTATGTCCGAGTCCGAACAGAGTTTTCTTGCTTCGTATATCCGCCCGCAGGAATTTACCAAATTCTTTGTGCTTGTCAATATGATTGACGCAATGAACACCATGGAGGATATACAAAAGATTATCGGGCGGATTACGGAACGCTGTCAGGCAATTATCCCTAACGCCCTTGTTTACGGCGTTTCCGGGATTGACGAATACCGACGCAAAATCGGGCTCAACCGTCCCGATATTAAGGGATTCCAAGATTTTTACGAGAATGAATTCCTCCGCTTCGAGATGGCTCTCCGGCGGGAGGTAATTGTTCAGAAAGACACAATTAAAGCCGGACGGATTATCGCAATGCTGTCACTGATGGTTGACGACGCGCTTGCAAGAATCAGCATGATTCAAAGTATGTCGGAGATGTCGAAGAAAAAGCTTGACGAACTTGCGGTAATGCTTGACGAAGAGATTGACAATCTCAAAAACGCGCTTGACATTCAAAAGCCCAAGATTCATCTCTCGGTAACGGAGATGCTTCAACAAGCGGAACAGTGGATTTACGAGTTTTTCGCGCATTTCCGCGAAGATATTGTTAAGGCAAGAATTGATTCGGACACCGAAGATATTGACAAATATTTCTATTCTTTCCTCGTTGACAAGGTCGGCGAGGCGTACCGCAAATGCATTGAGGTACACAAAGGCACCCTCGACAAGATGAACCGCACCATAGGCGAAGACCTCTCCCGAAAGCTCGGTATTGCAGACCTCGCGGGGGGGTTGGGGCTCGACTCAAACCGCCTTCAAAAGGAACTTACGGGCGAGATGGGAATGGTTGTCGCCGACACGGTTATGACTGCCGCGCGCGAGTCAAAGGATAATCCGCCCTACGACGGTTTCCCCGCCGGGACGGTTACCCAGTTTAGGTCGATGCTCAAAAAACGCGGGCGCACCGACACCATCGACGCGGTGCTCGAAAACTATGACGACATACGAAACAATGTCGTTAAGGACCTTAAGAAGGCATACGACCTTATGGAGGCTTCCGCGCTCAAGACGATTGATGCCGTCTACACTGCCCAATCGGAAGCCGGGCGCGATGCGGTTGAACAAGCGCGCACCGGGATTTCCTCCGAAGCCGAATCCCCTGCCCTAAAGCGTCATCTTGCAAACGCCGCGCAGATTTTAGAGAGTGCTTCGGTAATCCTCGCAAAGTACAAAGTGAAATAACTCATCAACCCGCGTAAAGAAATTTACGCGGGTTTTCACAAATTGTCCATTAAAAATTTATTAAATCCACTATAATTAAAACTCGAAATATGTTATACTAAATTTGATTTTTGAAAAAATTCGAGGTATATATATGGATATGCTTTTAACGTGGGGCGAGGTTTTTACCGTTGTTCTGACGGGGCTTGTCATAGTATTTGCGGCACTCATCATACTTATTGCAGTCGTCTGGACGTACGGGAAAATTTTCACCGCTGTTAATAAAAATAAACAAGACAAGCAAAAGCCGGGACAGACGCAGACAGCGGACTCTCCGACTTCGACACAGACTTCGCAGTCCGAAACTTCGGTGCAGGCAGACACTTCGGGTATACCGCAAAGCGTCATCGCGGCGATAACCGCTGCTGTCGCGGCGTTCACGGACGGCAAGGGCGTTGTTACCGGGATTGCAGTCAAGAAACCGCGCAAAACCGGAAAGCGCAGAAGCACCGAATGGGGCTATGCCGGGACGGTTGCCTCAATGAAAAGAACGGGTTGGTGAGCTAAAAAATGGAGATAAAATCTTTTTCGGAAACCATCTTAGGCGTTCTGCACGAATCCGGCATATACTACCTCTTCACCGAACCCGACGGCATAAAAAGACTGATAATGATACTCATATCATTTGTCTTCATGTACCTTGCAATAAAGAAAAAATTTGAACCGCTCCTGCTTCTGCCGATTGCGTTCGGTATGCTCCTTACGAATCTGCCCTACGCGGAGATGTTTCACCCCGAGCTCTTCGACGGTGAAATAAGCTTCTCTAACGTCCTCCATGAAGGCGGACTCCTTGACCTTTTATACCTCGGCGTAAAACTCCAGATTTTCCCGCCGCTTATATTCCTCGGAATCGGCTGTATGACCGACTTCGGTCCCCTTATCGCTAATCCCAAGAGTTTCCTTTTAGGTGCGGCGGCACAGGCGGGGATATTCTTGACCTTTATCGGTGCTGCGTTTTTCGGCTTCACCCCGGAAGAATGCGGCTCAATAGCAATAATCGGCGGAGCGGACGGTCCGACGGCAATTTATGTTTCAACTCAGCTTCTGTCGGGCGGCGTAAGCCAAACAGGCACACCGTTCGGAATTGATGTCGGTGTAATCGCGCTTGCGGCGTATACATATATGGCGCTTGTCCCGGTTATCCAACCTCCCATAATGCGCCTCTTAACCACAAAACAGGAACGCTCCGTTAAGATGGAAGCACTCCGCCCCGTTTCACAGACCGAAAAGATACTCTTCCCGATAATTGTAACAATTGTTATTAACCTCCTCGTGCCCTCGGCAACTCCCCTTGTCGGTATGCTCATGCTCGGCAACCTCTTTAAGGAATCCGGTGTTGTCGGACGCCTTGAAAAGACCGCACAAAACGAGCTGATGAATATTGTAACAATCTTCTTGGGCATTTCTGTCGGCGCGACAACCGTTGCGGACAAGGTTTTAAGCCCGCGCTTCCTGCAGGTTCTCCTCCTTGGTGTTGTTGCCTTCGCTATAGGTACTGCAACAGGCTTGCTCTTTGGTAAGATTATGTACGTTGTTACCGGGAAAAAGGTTAACCCGCTTATAGGTTCCGCCGGGGTTTCCGCCGTTCCTATGGCGGCGCGTATCTCCCAAAAAGTCGGTTCCGAAACCGACCCGACAAACTTCCTTCTCATGCACGCCATGGGACCGAACGTTGCGGGGGTTATCGGCTCTGCCGTTGCCGCCGGAGTTCTCCTAAATATTATCGGTTAAGACTTACGCCGTCCATGTTAATTGGGCGGCTTGTTTTTTTGTAAAATCACTTGCAAAATACAAAAATTTATGGTATAATGTTTAACGTGAAAGTAGAATAAACTCTATACGTGCCGCATTTGCAGCAGAATGGAACTTTATATGAATACATTGGCAATCGGAATTATTGTTAAAAATGAGGAAAAAAATCTTGCGCTCTGCCTTGACAGCCTTGATCCGCTACGCAAGGCGGTAGACTGCAAGGTTATTATTGCAGACACAGTTTCAACTGACGGAACAAAAAAAGTTGCAGAGGCGCGCGCCGATATTTATTTTGAACATACATGGAACACCGATTTCTCCGAAGCCAGAAACGCAATTTTCTCCAAAGTCGATGCAGAGTGGTTTATGTATATCGACGCGGACGAGATTTTACCAGAAACTGAAATTCTTACGGAATTTTTCACTTCCGGGGAATATAAAAATTACGACTGCGCCTCTGTCGATATACACACTGCTTTTTATAAAGGTTATGAGCATTTTTCTAACGCAATACGGTTGGTTAAATTTACGCCGGAGACGAGATTTGTCGGTAAGATTAACGAAAGATTCACCCAAATACCGGAAAAATGCAAACTCCTGAAAATAACCCTTGAACACAGCGGTTACGAACCCGAGCTTCTCCGTGCAAAAGAACTTCGGAATGTCGCAATGAGCCGCATGGCAGCCGAAAGTGAAGACATACCCGACATCGCGCTTAAAAATAACATTTCCATTTTCGATGCACTCTGCAAATATGACATTTTTGAGGCGGAGAAGGCTTGGGATGAGGCTTTGCGTCTCTCGGAAAAAACCGACCCATACTATAAAAACGTTCTCTATATCCGAAAAATGCAGTTTCACTTTGTTGAAAACGAATACGATAAAACGCTTGAACTTCATGAAAAGTACATGATGCTTTGCGGAGAGGACTGCGGTAGCGACTTAACCCGCCTTGTTTACAGCGATATTGAGGACGCGTTCTTTACCGGTGCGGCGGCGGCACGGAGCAAGAATTACAGCTTAGCGGTCAAGATGCTCACGCGATTCGAGGATTACTATAAATATTACACCGAAAACTACGAGAGGTTTTCTGTTAACAGGCGTTTTTATCCCGCCGTTAACACATCTTCTCACATGGCAGAACTTGCCGCTGATATGCTTACGGCGACTTGCATGGAGTCGAAAGAGTACGAATACGCTCTTTCCCGCCTCATGAAAAAGCGCGCCCTTTCAAACGACATTACCATCTGTATGGATAACACAAACGACTTTTCATTTCTGGCGGAATTTATGGCAATTCCGGGTGCGGACGCTGCCGTTTGGAAATATGTCCCCTCGGCTGTTCACCCGATTGATCTGACAAAAGCAGCTACAGAAATTGTCGGGGAAGACAGCGACTTTGCGATAATTTACCGTTATCTTACCGAGCCCTTCGACTGCGGAACCGAAAACCTTCATGCGAAAAAAACAGTTATTGAATACTTAACAGCGACAAAATCCGAGCCGGAAGACCTTGAATTCTTAGTTAACAATTACATAAGCGAGGTCTATGTAACTTCCGATTCAATCCACTATTCGGATTTAATAACTTCCGCAAGGCGTGTTTTAGACGAAAAATCTGAAAAGTTAACTGACATTTAGTGATTTTCAACAAATAATCACATTAAAGTTCAGCAACTTGATACGATAAATTTCCCATTTATCTCTTTACAAATCACATTTTTTGATGTATAATTACATTATACTTTACTGTTTGTATTTCATACCATATAATAATAGATTTTTAAATTTATGGCGTTATCCGTTGGGAGAATAGTATAGATGTCAGATAGCAAATCGCAACAGGGCGGAAACAGTTTCGCTCGTATTATAACCATGCTCAGACGGGAAAAAGGCATTAGCCAAAAAAAGGCGGCGGATGCCCTCGGAGTCAGTCAGGCTCTCCTTTCGCACTATGAAAAGGGTATACGCGAATGCGGGCTTTCCTTCGTTTTGAAGGTTTCCGATTTCTACGGGGTTTCCTGCGACTACCTCTTAGGACGCTCCCCCGAAATTACCGGGCGCACCCTTACATACAACGATATGCCCGAAGAGGACACATCAAAAAAGGAGCGGATTGCTCCCTCCGACATGATGCTCCAGTTCAACAAAAAGCTCATTAACAACGCCGTTAATATCCTCTTCTCCCTCATCTCCCGCACAAAGAGCCAATCCCTCATGAAGAACGCCTCTCTCTACATCATGACGTCAATCTATGCAATTTTCCGCGTGGTTTTTATCTCGAACTCCAAAAACGACAATCGCTTCTTTGAAGTCCCCGAGGAAACCGCTTTCGCAATGTGCAGTGCCTCCGAGAGCACCCTCCTTGCGAACATGGTAGCTTCCGCTAAGGGTGTTAAACTTTCCGGCGGTGACATCTGCCGCAAGACCGATGAAACTGTAATCACCTCAACCTCCCTCTCCGACGAATTCCCGGCAACAGCTTCCGCAATGTTAAACGTTGTCAAAAACGCCGAAGCCCACATCCAGATACTGATGAACGCCGAGAAGTAACGATAAGATGAACGCCGAGAAGTAAATATTAAATTAAAACTTCGCCGTCAGGAAGATTATCCCGACGGCGAATTCTTTATGACTATTTTACATATATAACCGCAAGAAGTGCTTCATAGTAGGTGTCGGTGAAGATAATACCGGAGGCTTCGGAATCCGATATTTCATAGCACATCGCTGTGATGTAGTCAGGTTGTCCGGAAGTGTAATAGGGCATCATGTCAGAGAACGATACAACCTCAAAATTAACCGCTTTCCCGAGGCTGTCGGCAAATCTTGTCATTAGCTCTACTTCAAAACCTGTAGGGTTTCCGTCCTTATCGGGCATATCAAAAGGCGCACATTCGTAATTTATCCCGACAATTATTTCGCCGTTCGCAGTCCCGTTTTTCGGGGTGAAAACATCGGAAATCTTCGGAATATTGTTCTTGTCATATTCATCAACCCATCTTTTAGACATATCGTCAAGCGTTCCGTCAGCCTTTATCCCGGCAAGAAAAGCGTTAAATTCTTCGGCATTCGCGGTATTCTTCGCCATCGCCGCATAATCGAAGCTCGCAAGCTCCGCCGGTACGACGGACAATCCGAAAGTCTCGGGTCCGATCTCGCTTATCCACGGAATAGCGGCGGTATAGTCGCCGATTAAGGCATCGACTGCTCCGTTTTTAAGCAGTGCAACGCCGTCATCATTACTCTCGAAAATGATATAATCCTTTGACTTAAAAACACTGTCAACTATTGTTTCATACCCCGTTCCGTCAAGCACGGCAAATCTCTTCCCGATAAATTCACTATGCGGGCGTTCGTCAATTGTCAGCGGCAGATTCACGGTCTCTTTCTTACTGCAAGCCGGTAGGAGAACGACAAGCAAAATTACAAGCGCAAGCGTGAGTAATCTTTTCATTATAACACCTTTTTAAACGGAACAAAATTTAAGTTTTACCTATCATACATATTAACACATAAATTACAATTTGTCAAGTAAAATCAGTGCGTTTTTAAAAAAATATTTCACTTCATTATCTTTTGTATTACAAAATATAACAAGAGATATTACGAAACTATTAAAGTTGCAGAAAATTGTTGACAAGCTATATTCCATATGATATAATTAAATCAATAACAAGGACGGAGGGCAACTTAAAAATGACGTCAACAGAATACCTTGCGGAGCTTCGCGGACATCTTGACGTACTTCCGCAGGATGAGTCCGAAGCAGCTTTGCGGTTTTATAAGAATGAATTTTACAGGTCTGACTCTGAAACATCGGTAATGCTTCGTCTCGGGAATCCATATGCGCTCGCGAAGCGGATTATTGCAGAGGGTGCGGAATTTAACAATTCGGAACAATATAAAAATTTGAAAAAAGACGGTGTGACAAATACTTCGCAGGGTTTAACAGAAGCTGACTTAATGCCCGAAAGAGATGTACTGAAGATTAAGACAGCTTTTGACAGAGACGCAAAACCTTCCGCCGGTTACATACCTCCCCCGCCCGGTTCGGGCATCAGCTCGCGCAAGGGAAAATTCAAGACGGGAAAATTTATACTCGGTTGCTTAGTAGGGTTCTTTATCCTCGGTATGACCTTTGCGGCAGCAGCATTTCTTGATACGGCGTGGGCTCACCCGGTGGATTACGGTGCTGTGCAGGTTCAAATGGTCGAAGAACCCGTTGAATTCACCTTTTATAACGAAAACGGCGTTTCTGAAGACGGAGCAAATTTTCTCGGTATGCCGCTTCTAACACAAGAATTTGCCGATACCGTAGATTCTATCAACATTAACCTCAATAATACAGATGTTGATATTGTTTCCGGCGACACTTTCCGCGTAACTCATACCGAACATATTCGGCTTGATTTTTCAGGCGGATTCTTAAATGTAACAAACGGAAGTGACGGCGGTTATCTTAAGATAGAAGTCCCCGAAACAGATGCTCAAAGCTCATTAACGCTTAATCTTTCAAACGGAAACGTAGGCTTAGAAGACATAAAACTTGCCCGGCTTTCTCTTAATATTTCAAGCGGAATTATAACAACCCTGTCAAACGTTACCGTTACCGACCGAGCCGATATTTCTACTCCATATAGCAAGGACCTGTCAATTACAAATTCTTTTATGAATGATACGACGATTAATGCCCCGGAATCGCAGTTAAATTTCATAAATTCGACCTTTTCCGAATCGTTTTCGCTTATTGCCTCATCGGGTTATCAAACAGATTTCAGTAACTGTAGATTTTCAGACGAAACGCTCTTTGACATAAAGTATAATTAATAACACTGCCCTCGTATAATATATGAGGGCTTTTTTTGTTTGGAGGGTGAAAAAAATGGTATTTACGCTTGCGGAACTTCGCGGAAAAGAAGTTATAAACATAACCGACGGCTCAAAGATGGGGTTTATTGACGATGTTGAGTTCGACACAATCGGCGGCGGTCTTTCGTCAATAGTAATCTTCGGCAACCCCAAGTTTATGGGGATTTTCGGGCGGGAAGACGATATTATTATCCCCTTTTCGGATATTGAGCTTATCGGGGTTGACACAATTTTAGTAAAACTTCATTCGTCTGTTCATCTTCCCGAATATATAAAAAACAGTGATGTTAAAGATAACATATTTTATTAACATTATCTGCTTGACAAGCGTTTCAAAATAGTATATAATAGATGGAAGCGGTTATATTACAGCATATATTTACTATTGCTGTAATTTTCCTATTATTAACCGAGAGGTGTTAAAAAAAATGACTTATTCTCATGAAGTCGAGAGAATGTGCGCCGTTGCTAAGGGTCCTAAACACGGTCCCGCTCCCATTCCCGAAGAGGGAAAATGGGTTAAGGCGTATGAAATCAAAGACATTTCAGGGCTCACTCACGGCGTGGGTTGGTGCGCGCCGCAACAGGGTGCTTGTAAGCTTACGCTTAACGTTAAAGAGGGCGTAATCGAAGAGGCTCTCGTTGAAACTATCGGTTGTTCCGGTATGACGCAATCTGCCGCTATGGCGGGCGAAATCTTAACCGGTAAGACCATACTCGAAGCACTCAATACCGACCTCGTTTGCGACGCGATAAACGTTGCAATGCGTGAACTCTTCCTCCAGATCGTTTACGGACGTACACAGACTGCCTTCTCCGACAACGGTTTGCCGATCGGCGCGGGGCTTGAAGACCTCGGCAAGGGGCTTCGCTCACAGGTTGGTACTATCTACGCAACAGCCGCTAAGGGTGTTCGTTACCTTGAACTTGCCGAAGGGTATGTGCTTAAACTCGCCGTTGACGCGGACGAGCTTATCTGCGGCTACCAATATGTAAGGGTCGGCAAGATGCTCGAAGATATTCGCAAGGGCAAATCCCCCGAGGATGCGCTTAAAGCAAATACCGCAGTCTACGGACGCTGGAGCAAAGAAGACGGCGCGGTAAAATACATTGATCCGAGGGAGGAATAAAGAGATGGCTACTTTTGAAGGAAAAGAGAGACGGATGCCTAAAATTGAGGCTTGTCTTAAGGAATACGGTTTTGACTCACTTGAAGCGGCTGATGCTTTCTGCAAAGAAAAGGGCGTTGACGTCGGTTCGATAGTTCGCGGCGTACAAAATATCTGTTTTGAAAATGCTGTTTGGGCGTATACCCTCGGCGTTGCAATCGCGCTTAAAAAAGGCACAAAAAGGGCTGCCGATGCGGCGGCTGATATCGGACTCGGCTTACAGGCGTTTTGCGTTCCCGGTTCTGTTGCAGAAAATCGCGCTGTAGGTATCGGTCACGGCAACCTCGGCAAGATGCTTCTTGAAGAAGAGACAGACTGCTTCTGCTTCCTTGCGGGACATGAATCCTTCGCGGCGGCAGAGGGTGCAATCGGTATCGCCCGCACCGCTAACAAGGCGCGCAAGAAGCCTCTCCGCGTAATCCTTAACGGTCTCGGCAAGGACGCGGCTATGATAATCTCCCGCATTAACGGCTTTACCTACGTTCAGACCGAATATGACTACTACACCGGCGACCTTAAAATCGTACAGGAAAAGGCATATTCAAACGGTGAAAAGGCAAAGGTTCGCTGTTATGGGGCTGATGATGTTAACGAGGGTGTAGCGATACTCCGCTATGAAAAAGCAGACGTTTCCATCACCGGTAACTCCACAAACCCCACCCGCTTCCAGCATCCTGTTGCAGGAACATACAAGAAATGGTGCAATGAAAACGGGAAGAAATACTTCTCGGTTGCGTCCGGCGGCGGCACAGGAAGAACCCTCCACCCCGACAACATGGCTGCCGGTCCTGCTTCCTACGGCATGACCGACACAATGGGACGTATGCACTCCGACGCACAATTCGCCGGCTCAAGCTCCGTCCCCGCTCATGTTGAGATGATGGGCTTAATCGGTATGGGCAACAACCCCATGGTTGGGGCTACCGTTGCTTGCGCTGTTGCGGTTGAAGAGGCTGTAAAGTAAATGAGTCTGCGGCGGACTGCTGAGTTTCGGCGGTCTGCCGCTCCTTTTTAAGGAGAGGTACATAGTGGAAAAAAGTTTACGAAAAGACGCCAACATCAATTCAGGACTGCTCTTGTTTTTTGTTCTTGCCGCGGAGATAGGTATTGCATTAATAAGACCTGTACTTAAAAGCTATTTTGGTGAAGCGAACAGAGATACCGCAACTGTTTTTTTGAATCTCGCAAATGACATTTTAATGTATGCTGTCCTTCTCCCGATAGTAATTATCGCCGCACGTGCATTTAAGCAAGGTATAGGCAACAGCCTCGGCAAAAGCTTCTGTAAGCCGCAGGTAGGTGCCGGTAAGATTGCTAAATGGATATTTATGGCGTTCTTTGTCACTTATGCCGGAGCATTCCTGCTTAGCCAAATATTCGCCGCAATTACACAATCCGCCGGGTTAGAACTGAACCAAATTTCGATTGACAGTGACGGAACGAGTACAGGTAATTTTATTATAACCCTTATGACAGTCATAGCAGCACCGATTTTCGAGGAGATTTTATTCCGAGGGGTATTCCTTCGTAACCTTGAAAAATACGGGGGGCTTCTTGCGATTATATTCTCAGCTGTAATGTTCGGACTTTGGCATACTAACTACCCGCAGATACCCTTCGCTATAATTGCCGGTTGTTGTTCCGGATTTATAATGGTAAAAACGCGCTCTATAATCCCGTCAATTATCTTCCATTGTTCCGTGAATTTTTTCGGGAACATAAATAATCTTTTGGTTAATGATATATCGGGTGATACTCCATTAAAATTTGTCGGTATATTATCCATTTTCGTGGTGTTCTGTTTTATTATTGTGGGTTTTATCCTGCTCATAGTAACGCTTGTAAAACACCGCGATGATTTTAAGCTCGAAAACAACTGTAAAGAGATTTCAACATCCGGTAAAATTAAGGCTCTTTGGCTTGCGCCGGTTACGGTAATTCTTATTGCCGTGTTTATCGGATTTACGATTTATAATGCTATACCCCGTACATAATTCGGTATTTATATCTACCTAAATAAACGGAGGGTTACATAATGGAAAAAAGTTTACGGAAAGACGCTAATATCAATTCCGGGTTGATATTGGGATTTTCACTCATTACACTTATAATCGGACAGTTTGTTATTCGTGCTGTATACAATTATTACGGTGTACCGACAGACAATCCAAGTATCAGCCCTGATGAGAACCGAGCAATCATTATATCAAACATAATTTATAATCTTATCAAATACATAGTATTTCTGCCGCTACTTGTTGTAATTGCCCGTGCATTAAAGCAGGGCGGTGAAAACAGTCTGCGCAAAAGCTTCTGTAAGCCAAAGGTAGGTGCCGGTAAGATTGTTAAATGGATGTTTATAAGTTTTTTTGTAATTTATGCTGTATCTATTTTATCAACTATGTTATTCATGGCAATAGAAAAGGCTTTCGGAGTCTCCCTTAGGTCGGCTGATTTAAATACCGACGGGTCGGCGTTCGGCGGAATTGCCGTTACAATTATGACGGTAATTATGGCTCCGATTTTAGAGGAAATATTGTTTCGCGGAGTGCTCTTACGGAACTTGGAAAAATACGGAGGTTATCTTGCGGTAATATACTCCGGTGTCATGTTTGGTTTATGGCATACCAACTATTCACAGTTATTCTTTACAATTGCAGGCGGTCTATGTTTTTCGTTCATGATGGTGAAGACAGGTTCTATATTTCCGTCAATGATTCTGCATCTGTGTTTGAATTTCTTCGGTAACTTCGTCTCGCTTTTCCCGGACGGTTCACCTGAGGATTCAGGCTTTAATCCGGTCTTTATGTACCTTATCCTTACCGTTATAGTAATAATAGGCTTTATTCTGTTTGTAATAACGCTTATAAAAAGCCGCGACGACTTTAAGCTTGAAAACAACTGCAAAGAGCTTACGACTTCACGTAAGTTTATCGGACTTTGGCTTGCGCCGCTTACGATAGCTGCTGTAGCAGTATTTATCGGACTTACGATTTATAACGCTTTGCGATGAATACTTGACATTTCGTGAAATCTTAGCTATAATATTATCTAAATTAAATGGAGAGTTTTAAAATGGAAAAAAGTTTACGAAAAGACGCCAATATCAATTCAGGGCTTCTCTTAGGCTTTTCAGTCATTACGTTTATAATCGGACAATTAGCTATTTTAGCTATATACAAAATTTACGGAATAACAGAGGACAATAGAAACACCCCTGACGGATACCATGCTATGATAGTTGTACAGATAGTATATAACATTATAAAATATGTTATATTTTTACCGTCGCTGATACTTATTGCACGTAAGAGCGGGCAGGGTATTGGCAACAGTCTGAAGATGAGCTTTTGTAAACCTCAGGTAAAAACCGGCAAAATTGTTAAATGGATTTTTATAGGTATATTTATAACCTACTTCACGAGTGGAATGGGTGCTCTCCTTATTAGCGCAATCCAAAAAGCCGCGGGGGTTACATTTACTGAATCAAATTCAAATACTGACGGGTCGGCATTCGGCGGAATTGCCATTGCAATAATGCTTATATTTATGGCTCCGATTTTAGAGGAAGTTATATTCCGTGGTGTCTTCCTCCGAAATTTAGAAAAATACGGCAGTTTCCTTGCCGTAATATACTCCGCCGTCATGTTCGCATTATGGCACACAAACTATGCACAGATACCCTTGACGTTAGGTGCCGGTATATGCTTTTCATTCTTAATGGCAAAGACACGTTCCATATTCCCGTCAATAATTCTGCATATGTGTATAAATTTCTTCGCTACCTTCCGCTCGCTTTTCCCGTATGATCCTGTTAATGGTTTTGGTTCAGGCTTCAATCCCTCCGCTATATACTTAATCCTTTTTGGCATGATAGTAACAGGTCTTATCCTGCTTATAATTACGCTTATAAAAAGCCGCGATGACTTTAAGCTTGAAAACAACTGCAAAGAGCTTACGGCTTCGCGTAAGTTTATCGGGCTTTGGCTTGCGCCGCTTACCGTGATCACTGTTGTTTATTTTATCGGAATTACGATTCATGGTGCTTTGCGCTGAATACTTGACATTTCGTTAAAAATCGGGTATAATAATTACATAGTTTTATAAAAAGAGGTAAAAAAAGATGACTGTTACAAAAGATTCAATTATCGGCGATGTACTCGATAAATTCCCTCAGACTGCGGAATTGTTTTTAGGTATCGGTATGCACTGCCTCGGCTGTCCCGCCTCGAGAGGCGAAACAATTGCCGAAGCCTGTACTGTTCACGGGAATGACGCGGACAAGCTTGTAGAAGACATAAATAAGCTTGTCGCATGAAGCTTGACGCAAGACTTGGGGCAGTTGCGGGGTTTGTACGCGGAAAGTATATCTGTGACATCGGTACCGACCATGGGAAACTGCCCATTAGCCTTCTGTGCGCGGGTATCTGCGAAAAGGCTCTTTGCACCGATATAAATAAAAAGCCGCTCGACACTGCGAAGAAAAATGCCGAAAAAGCAGGCGCCCGCATTTCGTTTTGTCAGACCGACGGCTTCGACGGAATCGACCTGACAGAAGTTACCGATATTGTAATTGCCGGTATGGGCGGAGAGCTTATAGCGGACATTTTGTTGCGCGGCGGGGAGCGGCTTTGCGGCAAAAACTTAATACTGCAACCTATGACGCGACGCGAAATACTCGTTAACTTTCTGTTAAGCGAAGGCTACAGAATAACCGGCAGAAAGACTGTTTTCGATTCAGGAAAAAAATACGATATTATTAATGCAACGATGGTGAGAGATATGAAAGCGACTGTAAAAAAAATTTACTCCGCACTCGACTGTATCGCGCCCTTTTCTCATGCCGAAGATTGGGATAATTCGGGGCTTCTTGTCGGTGAGCTATCCGACGCAGAGGTTGACAAGGTTCTTGTCGCTCTCGACATAAGTTTTGATGTTGTCGAAGAGGCAATGGCGAAAAATTGCGGAATTATTATCTCGCATCACCCCGTTATTTTTCACCCGCTTACGAAGCTTTTACCGCAAACGCCTTCTGTTCATGCTATGAAAAACGGCATCGCCTGTATCTGTTCGCACACCTGTTTCGATTCCTCCGAAACGGGTATGAACAACATCTTCATTCCGGAGTTTACAAGATTTTTCGCGGTTGACCATATCTACAATAAAACGCCGATTGAACCGACATACGATAACAGCGGCATCGGGATTATCTTTGAGCTGCCCGAAGCTATAGATACTACCGCTTCTGATTTTGCCGGGAAACTTAAGGAAATGTTTCATTCGGCTGTTGTTAGGTTTACCGACATAAAGGGTAATTTAAACATCAAGAAGGTTGCGTTTTGTTCCGGCGCGGGCGGCGAATTTTTAAGCAGAATTTATGACGAAAATTTAGCCGACGTTTACATAACCGCCGACCTTAAGCACAGTCATTTTATTGATGCGAAGGGGCGTAATTTCCCTGTTTTCGACTGCGGGCATTATGCAACGGAAGCAATGATGAAAGAATACGCCGCAGATCTTTTACGCAAACAGTTCCCTTTAACCGAAATAATTATTTCCGAAACGGATATCGACCCTGTAAGTATAGTTTAGAGGTAAAAAAACTTGTCACTTGACGGAGCATATTTGTACTCAATTCGCCGTGAAATTTCTTTCCTTGAAAACGGGCGGATTGATAAAATAAACCAACCCTCGAAAGAGGAACTCATAATCACAATGCGTGCAAAAAGCGGCAACCATAAGCTGCTTTTATCGGCGTCCCCCGATTCCGCAAGGGTTCTTTTAACCGAAAATGTTCCCGAAAACCCGAAGGCTCCGCCGATGTTTTGTATGCTGCTCCGAAAGCACTTGGGCGGCGGAAAGCTTTTGTCTATACGGCAGGACGGGCTTGAGCGGGTACTTTTTTTTGATTTTGAAAGTATGAACGAACTCGGCGATATGGTGAAACTTACCCTTGCCGCCGAGATTATGGGGAAGTATTCAAACGTTATCCTTATCGGTGCTGACGGGAAAGTTATCGACAGCATTAAGCGGGTTGACATGAACGTTTCCGAAAAGCGGCTTGTTCTGCCCGGAGTGCGTTATCAGATGCCGCCCATTGATGATGAGCGGCTTAGTATCAATAACTTTACGCAAACAGAACTGTCTGCAAAGCTTGCGGAAATCGGCGGTGAAACTTCTCGAGGGCTTATTAAGATTTTCGAGGGGGTCTGTCCCCTCCTTGCGAGGGAATGGGTGTATGCCGCGGCGGGTGTTAACGGGATAAAAGTACATGAACTGACCGCCTCACAGTTAGACAGGCTCTGTGCCGTTATCAAAGAGTTTTCAGCAAGTCTTAGTGCGGGGAAAACCTGCCCGACCGTTATTATCGAAAAAAACGCACTGAAAGATTTTACAATCGTTGACGTTTTTGAGTATGAAGGGATTTTTGAAAAGAAAAACTTTACCGGTGAGCTTTCCGCTTGCAGATGCCTTGATTATTTCTATCGTGAAAAGGACATAAGCACAAGGCTTCATCAGCGCGCCGGAGACCTGCAAAAGCTGCTTAACAACCGTATTGAGCGGATTACCGGCAGAATTACCGCGCAAAAACTTGAACTTCTAAAAGCCGCCGAACGTTTCGAGTTAAAGACGATGGGCGACCTTCTTTCGGCGAATTTATACCGCATAAAAGACGGTATAGACAGTTTTTCGTGCGAAAATTTTTATGATGAAAATCTTCCTGTTATAAAAATTCCGCTTGATAAAAGGCTTTCAGCCGCGAAAAATGCGCAAAAATACTACCTCGAATATAAAAAGGCAGAGATGCGCGAAAAAATCCTCACCGAGCAGATTAAAAAGGGCGGCGATGAGCTTTCTTATATCGAGAGTGTTATCGACCTTTTGTCGCGGGCGAAAACCGATTCGGAGATTGAGGAACTCCGCGCGGAGCTTGTTTCTGAGGGGTTTGTTAAGCAGAATGTTAACCCGAAAAAGCGTGTAAAAAAGCTCTTGCCGCCGATAATTTTTCATGCGCCCGACGGCACTGAAATTCTTGTCGGAAGGAACAATTCGCAGAACGATTTAATCACCAAAAGCGCGGAAAAAACCGACTTTTGGCTTCACACAAAAAATATCCCCGGCTCTCATCTTATCGTCAAAACCGAGGGTAAGACCCCTTCGGAAGAGACTTTGCGCTACGCGGCAAGGCTCGCCGCCGCTCATTCTAAGGCGCGGACGTCGTCGCAGGTCCCGGTTGATATTGTCGAGGTTCGCTATGTCAAAAAGCCCGCCGGCTCAAAACCCGGAATGGTTATCTTCACACACAACCGGACGATTTACGTTACGCCGCTTGAGCTCGAATAGGAAAACTCCCCGAGAATTTTTCGGGGAGCTTTTTGCTAAGAGATACAGAAAACGAGTTAGAAATCAAGGAATCTTCGGCAGTTTTACTTCGCAAAAAGCCCGAAGATTAAAATTGCGGCTAAGATTATCGGCGCGATAAATTTTACGAAAACTTTATAGAATTTTTCCGCCTTGAATTTTGACGAGAGTTTAACTTCGGAGGTAAGCGTTTCCGGCTTGATTATGAACCCGACGAAGATACAGGTTAAAAGCGCGACAATCGGCATGATTACCGAGTTTGTGATAAAGTCGAAAAAGTCGAGGAACGAGTCTTGACCGAAGGGATGAATCCCCGACAGAACGCCGTACCCGAGCGCGGACAACACGCCTAAAACTAAGACTATGCCGGAGGTTACGAGGATTGATTTTTTGCGCGAAATTCCGAATCTGTCGCAGAAAATCGAGACTACTGTTTCGGCGATTGAGATTGAAGACGTAAGGGCGGCGAATAGCATCAAGAGGAAGAATAAACAGCCGATAATTATTCCCGTTATCGGTCCCATGCTCATGAAAACCTTCGGGAGGGTTATGAACATGAGCGACGGTCCCGCTTGCATATTTTCCGCACCGCCCGCGAACGCCGACACTGCCGGGACGACGAGCATTCCCGCAAGGAAGGCAACCCCGGTGTCGAAAAGCTCAATATGCCGCACTGATTTTTCGATATTCTCACTCTTTTTCATATACGAGCCGTACGTAACCATTATGCCCATCGCGAGGGACATTGAATAGAACATCTGCCCGACCGCCGACAGGACAGCTTCGGGGGTAAATGCTTCGGCGCGGGGTAAAAGGTAATAGCGAAGCCCCGCAATCGCGCCCGGAATCGTCAGCGAATAGACGGTTATTCCGACAAGCATTATAATGAGCAGCGGCATCATGATTTTCGCGGCTTTTTCAATCCCTTTTTCAACGCCCGAAAGTATAAAAAGCATTGTGAGCGCGGAGAAAACAAGCCACCAGATTACGCTCTGAAAAGGGTTTTCGATAAACGCGCCGAAATAGCCGTCCCCCGCCGCCGCCGTCCCCTGCATTGTTACAAATGCGGAGAAATATTTTATTATCCACCCGCCGATTACAGAATAATAAGGCAGAATTAAAATCGGCACAACCGCGCTTAAAATCCCGAGAAATTTCCAGCGTTTATTGAGGCTCGAATACGCCTCAATTACGCTTTTCCCGGTTTTGCGCCCGAGCGCGATTTCGGTTATCATAAGCGTGAAACCGAATGTCACGGCGCAGATAAGATAAATTATGAGGAATGCGCCGCCGCCGTATTTCGCGGCAAGGTATGGAAAACGCCAGACATTTCCGAGCCCGACGGCACTCCCCGCCGCCGCAAGCACAAACCCGATTTGCCCTGAAAATGATGCGCGTTTTGCTCCCGGTTTAGCTGACATAAAAACCTCTTTTATTTGAAAATTAATCTGTGCTTTTTAATCTGAAACACGGGGTAATATGACTGCTTAGATTTTCTTAAACCCTCGATTCCGAGGTCCTCTTCACGATTAAGATACTGCTCCGTCACACCCCCGGAGAAGAAATTCGCAATCGCCGTATATGCTCCGTGGAACGACGTATCAGCCTTTTCAATATGAACGTCAACCGTGTCGGAATTGAGCTTATCGCCGACCGAAAACGCGATAATTTCACCGTCAACCCTTATAATTTTCCCGAAAAGCGAGAGATTATAATAGTCGTTAAAATAAGTATTTATCGCGAATTGTTCCGCAACGGCTGTTTCGACATCTTCGTCGCCCTTATCGTCAAACTTTTTCGCGGCGAAGGTTATACAATCGTCAAAATCGCGCTCGGTTATATCATCGCACTCATAGTTAAAAAGGGTTTTAAAGCGCGAGAGGTGGTTGCGCTTTCCGTGGTATTTTTTCCCGGGGAAGTCTTGAAAATCCGTCGTATTATAGACGTAGTCGTAGTAATCTTCGTTGCTTTCGACTGTAAACTGCCCGGGGAAATTTTCCTCGAAAAACGGAATCTGTTCTTCCAAAACGCCGCTTAGCGAAAGCGGTCCGCCGAGGCTTTCGGCGTGCTTTTTAAGAACCTCTATGACCTCTTTTCTGTCGCCCTCCCCCGCCGGATTAACGCAGGAAAACTCGGGGTTTGTCGCCGCGCAGATATAGAAGCCTTTATAAAACGCAACCTTCGAGTCAGCGGCGCGCCGCCAAGCAAGGTTATTTGAAAAGCTGTATTCGCAGCCCCTAAAGTCGGAGGTATGCAAAGCCTTTTCTACAATGGGTTTTTCAGCAAGCGTAAGTTCATGGAATTCGAGCATGGTTCACCTATTCTATTTCACTCATAATAATTTTATTTATCTCATCTTCGGGTAAAAATAT
>JAISGY010000058.1 GCA_031262835.1 Ruminococcus sp. | reverse complement strand
GCTTGGAACGTCTCTATGAACAACGCTACTTTCGGGGAATATTACAACCTCAAACTTTCCGAAAAGGGTCGTCATTACAAGGCTCTCGGTCACGTTGCGGGTAAACTTTGTCGTGTGATTTTCAAGATGCTTAAGGATAAAGTTGAGTTCGATTTGCCGTAATTTTGCTGTATAGCAGTCTTTTAATCGGGAATAATATTTGTGCCTGCAAGCAGGATATGGCAACGGTGGAGACCGACCAGAGCGGCTATGCAGGGTTCGCAATACCGATTGAAAGGACTGCAATTTTGCAGTTCTTTTCCTTTTTTAATCGGGATGTGAACTCAAAGCGATAAACTCCGCCGCGCAGCGGCGTTAAACTTTGAATTCGTTTTCCTTTTCTTTCTTGTGCTCATTTTCGGTTTCGACTTTTTTCGTAAAATTCACAATTTGTCTATTGACTTCTCATAGTTGGTCTCCTTTGTTGTAAGTATATAGCACTATGTAATGCCGCAAGATTTATTTTATCACATACAGACAATCACTTTTTGTCAAACTCTGAATGTGATAAAAATTTTCTTGCGGGGGTTAATTACCAAGACGTTATAATCGGCTGTCCGGCGTTATAAAGCGCGATGTTGTCGATAAGTCTGTCTACAAATGTTGTTTTAATTTTGAAGGAGACAACGCCGTTGAATCTTACTATTGTCCGACGGTCTTCTGCTGTGATAAATTCGAGTTTGTCGTCAATATCCTCACCGACTATGTGAATAGTAAGGACAGGTTCTGCGTCGGTCGGTTCGAGGTAAAGTTCCTCCGCCGGAGTACGAAGGAGATATTGATAGAAGGTCTTAAACGCTTGGTTGTCGGTTACCGCTTTGCCGTTGTGAGTTACCTTGAAGTCTTCGTCGGAAGTGCCGGAAAGGACAAAATTCTCGTCGAAATCGCTCCCCGTTATGGTAACGCCCGAAAGGTCGAAGATATAATTCGCGGTAATTATCATTGACGTTATATCGAGAGGCTTAATTGTCGTCCAAGGAAGTTGGTCTGTCGTGAAGCTGTAGATAACGTCTCGCCCTTCTACCATGCAATACCTGCCGACGTTCTTCCCGGTCTCATCGGCGTATTCGTTCCCGAAGGTCATATGGAAGGGACCTGCGGCAATGTCATAGTCAACGCTTCCGAACGGAGTTTCAAAGCCGTATTCCGCAAGTTTAGCTTCATCGGGGAAAACCTCAATTACATCGGCGGCGGTAAGGTTATAAACGGTGTCGGTTGTTGCTGCCGAACGTGTCGGGTCAAGGTCTAATCTTACCGGAGACGTCATCACATAATTTGTCTGATTCGACACAATCCTGTCGGGGTCGTCTTTGCGTCGGTCGTATTCGATAACTATCTCATACGTAAGGTCGGAGCGGTCGATTGTAAGCTTATTTATCCTTGTATCGGGAATGTCGGGGTTGGTGTTTGTGCCTGCGACGGGGGTGTAAACCGTCTTCGATACGACTCTGTTTTTTCCCTCTAAGAAGCCCGCAATCGCGGTATCGGCTATGGTGTAGACGGTGTTTTCGCCGGAAAGCATCGCGTAGGTCTCGCCCGTCATCGGTGATGGATTGCCGATTAAAAGGTCCTTCATAACCCCGCCCTCAAAGAGAGTGAGGATTTCCGCGCGAGGCTCTGTCAGCCCGTATACCGAAAGGTCGGAGGGGGTATCGGTAACTACTCTTGCCGCAGTTAACTTCGCGGCACTGCTCATTACCGATAAAATGAAATCGGTGTCGAGCGGCAGTGAGGCATATTCCTCCACAGACCAAAGCTGTTCACCCTCTATTTCAAATCTTCCGATTTCGTAGCTGCCCTTTTCGTTCATTATGAATATCGAAATGATTTTTAAAGGGTCAATATCGTAGACAAGCCTTGAGGTAACTTCTTCGGGTGCGGCTGTGACTAAAGGGTCAGTCGTCTCGGGGGGCTTGTTTATTAATAGTATCGCGGCGGCTATGCCTAAAACGATAAGCACAGCCACTCCCGCAATAATGCCTTTTACTCGTGAACTCACTTATTTATGCCTCCTGCGCAAGAGAACTACCGCACCGATTATAAGCACAACAAGAGGTAATGCTATGAGGAATATAACGTAAGTTACATTGTAACGCTCTTGTGTAACTTCAAATCTGCCGGTATCATCTGCTTTTGCGGTAACTATTATCCCGGAGGATTTCCCGGTCATAGTATTAACCGTTGACATAAAATATTCGCCGTTTGCATAACTTGTCGAAGATGTTACGGTTGAATCAACCATTTCGCTCGAACCGAGTACCAAAACGTTCGATTTTATCATCTCGTTATTCTCATTGAAGGAATATTTATACGAGAGTGCCATTACAGTGAATACGCCGCTTTCGGTTGCTGTTGTCGTTCCTTGTTCCGCATCAAGGAGTGATGCGTCGGCAAAAGCTGTATCATCGGTTTGAAGGAGAGGCACCGTATTAACTATGCCTTGATTTGTAAAGAGCAAATCAATCGGAGTCGCCGCATATACGACAACCGGAAGGTTTGTGTTTGAAACGCCCTCCGCATAGGGATTAACATCGCTTCTGTCCGCATTCATCGGGTCGATTTTTGTTTGGTACCAGAATTGACTTTGCGCAGTAACGAGCCTTTGCGGATTTGTTTCGCCGACTATAACGCCTTGACGAAGCGACAAGCCCCATTCGCGGAGGAATGTGTTGATATTCGGGGTTGCCTTCTGCGAGTTATTGGCAAGGTAAACCATGTTCTTGCCGTACTTGCCGTCATTTTCAAGGTAGTCGTAAATTTGGTCGATTATATTTTCCGGGAAGTCGTTTAAGGGGTTGTCGATTACCAAGAGGTCCATATCCGTCGGCATCGGGTCGGCGGGATTCCATCTTGTAACGTCATACCCGTTGTCGCGAAGCATCGTTTCAATATTCGTCATGGTATAGCCTTCTGCGGCTTCAACCGACATAAGGTAAGCATGAAGTCTTTTAACGTCCGTAACGTAGATAACGGCGGTTGTTAAAACCTGTTCAGCCTTCGACGATAAAATGTCGTACGCGTAGGTTTGATAGTTAAACTCGGTGTTAAAGAGGTCATTGATTGAATTAACCTTAACGCGTACAGGTCTCCCCGCGTCGTCAAGGAGCGAAGTTACAATTGCGCCCGCCGGAATACTCCCCTGATAAACCTCCGAAAACCGCATACCCTCTTCGGGGTGGAGCGCAAGATCAATGAATCTGAGCGTAATTTTCGGGTTAACCTGAGGGTACTTTTTCATTACCTCATAGGCTTGTTTATAATAACGCCCGATAGCCGAGCCGTCGGAAGTATTAAGCGCGCTTTCCTGCGCCATAACAGCTATCTCAATGTTCTGATTTATCTGTTTAAGGTAATCTGTCGTTGCGGGAGATATTTCGTAAAATGCGTCCTCCGTAAGGTCAACAGAGAGGTTCTGTCTTGATGCAAGTACGCCGACTATAACGTTAAGAAGCACAACAGCCGCGATAACAACTATAGTTACAATAATCGAAAGGCTTCCGTATTTAAGTTTTTTAGTATTAAACTTGCGTTTTTCGTTTAAAGTTTCCGTCGGCATTTTTTCATTCTCATTCATTATTTTCACTTCCTTTCGGTTAATTCCAACGTCTGCGCTCTAAAGCCCTGACAGTCAGGAAGTTAAAGATAAACACAACGCTTAAGAAGAAGACTACGCTTTTAAGGCTCAATATTCCGGCGGTGAATTCGTTATATTTGGGATAAAAGCCGACGTTTTGAAGGATTACCGATATAACTTCGTTCGAAACACTCGCCGCAAAGTTGTCAAGCTGGAAAAGAAGATAGTTCGCGATAAACGCAATAATCGCCGCGACAACTTGATTCTCCGTCATTGCCGAAACGAACTCTCCGATTGCAATAAAACTTGCGCCCAGAAGGAGGAACCCGAGGAAGTTCCCGATCATAACAGCCCAGTCAAGCGAACCCGCGAGACCGTTCATTATAAAGGCGAAAACAACGAATTCCGACATCCCTACAAGCAGCACCGTACAAGCGGCGAGGAATTTCCCCCCGACGATTGAAAAGAGGCTGACGGGGGCGGTTAGGAGACATTGGTCGGTTTTTTGCCGCTTTTCTTCGGTGAAAAGGCGCATGGTTAAAAGCGGAATTATGAAAAGGAGGATAAAGAACGCGCCGGAATAGGCAGCCGAAACGTCCGCAACGCCCGACACAATGTTTTGCATTACAAAAACCTGCGCGGCGAAATAAAAGAGAATTGTTATAAAAACATAAGCTATAGGAGAAGTAAAGTAGGCTTTAACCTCTCTGCGGTAGATTGCTCCCATTATTCTTCCTCCTCCTGATCGAGTGTCACATCAAGGCTTGCCTCAAGGTTTGTGCCGTATTTAGAAAGCCTTTTGTTTTCTTCATATTGTCTTAAGACAGAGTGTGTCTCAAGCACGGCAGATGCGGAGTAAAGAGACTGTTGCTTTATATTTTCGTCAACATTCTTTTTACTTTCCATCTTCTCGAGTTTTGCTGCCGCTTCTTGGTCGCCCATTGTTATCATGAGGAAGATGTCTTCGAGGGTCATTTCGTCGCTCTTAAGCCCTAAAAGAATCCAGTTTCTTGCTGCAATACGCTTAACAAGCTCCGCCCTTATGTCGTCGGTAACTTCAATTTCAAAGTCATAAGCGTTCTTCTCGCGCTTAATGTCTGCGGTAACTTTTTCGACGCCCTTAATTCCGCTTATAACCTTAATTATCTCGTCCCTGTCGCCCTCAATCCGTGCAGTAACGCGCTTTTCGCCGGTTACCGTCTGAGTTAGGTCTTCCATATTGCCGTCGGCGGCAATTTCACCGTTATTGATGATAATAACCCTATCGCAGGTTGATTGAATTTCCGACAAAATATGTGAAGAAAGGATAACGGTATGACGTTTCCCGAGTTTCTTAATCAGCGTTCTTATCTCGATAATCTGCTTCGGGTCGAGTCCTACGGTGGGTTCGTCAAGGATAAGTATCGGCGGATTCCCGATTAACGCTTGGGCAACTCCGACACGCTGTTTATACCCCTTCGAGAGGTTTTTAATTATCCTTTTATAAACGTCCGTAATCTTCGCAAGCTTACAAACTTCCTCAATATGCGCCTTTTTGGGAAGCTTGCATTTTTTAAGGTGATAGATAAAATCAAGGTAATCACCGACCGTCATATCCATATAAAGGGGCGGATTTTCGGGAAGGTAGCCGATTAATTTTTTTGCCTTGAGCGGTTCGTCCAGAATGTCAATTCCGTTAATGAGAGCCTTGCCTTCGGTCGAGCTGATGTAACCCGTTAAGATATTCATCGTCGTCGATTTTCCCGCGCCGTTCGGACCTAAAAAACCCAAGATTTCGCCGTCATTAACGGTGAAAGAAAGGTTATTGACCGCGGCTTTTTGACCGTATTTTTTGGTCAGATTTTGTACTTCAATCAAAGTTTTATCACTCCCTGCGGATATTTTTCCGCAATTTCTATTCTACAATATTTTTGTGAAAATACTGTGATAACTTAATCAGCATAAGCCGAAATTAATTCGCTTCAATATGCGCAATGCCGTCGCGAATCCGCTTAATTGTTTCGGTTTTACCGAGGATTGCCGCAAGTTCAGTCCCGCCGCCCGGTGTCATTGCCTTGCCCGATAAAGCTGTCCTTAAGGGGAATAAAATCACGCCGTTTTTCACGCCCTTTTCGGTTATCATCTCCATTATTTTAGCGTGAATATTATTAAATGAAAAATCGTCGATGCTTTCAATTATCGGTAAAAGCGATTTTAATGCGTCAAGAGAGGTCTGCGGCGTCGTTTTCATCTTCTTGCTGACGTAAAGGTCGTTTGAGTATTCGGGTACGCTGTCGATAAAATCAACCTTTTCGGGTATGTCGGTAAGAAGTTCCGCACGAGGCTGTAAACAGTCTGCAAGCAGGTCGAAATCAATGTCTTCATGCTTAACCGTTTCCTTAACATACGGCATAATTACCGTCTTGAATTCGTCGTGTGGAAGTGCGCGGAGCCACTCTGCGTTAATCGCCTTCATCTTAACTTCATCGAAGATTGCCGGGGATTTGGAGATACCCGAAACATCGAATTCGCTTGTTAATTCTTCGAGCGAATAAATCTCGCGCTCACCCTTCGGCGCCCAACCGAGCAGGGCGATATAGTTAATTATCGCGGGAATGTAAAAACCTTTATTGATAAAATCGCCGAAGTACGCGTCCCCGTCGCGCTTAGAGAGCTTATGGGTGCTGTCGCGCATGATGTGCGGGGCGTGGATATAAACGGGAATATCCCAGCCGAACGCTTCGTATAAAAGGTTGTATTTCGGCGTTGATGAAAGGTATTCGTTGCCGCGGACAATGTGGGTTATCCCCATGAGGTGGTCGTCAACGACGTTCGCGAAGTTGTATGTCGGCATACCGTCCGCTTTAATTAAAATCTGGTCGTCAAGGTCTTTGTTCGGGTTTTTAATTTCGCCGAAAATTACGTCGTTAAAAATCGTCTCGCCGCCCAAAGGGACCTTTTGTCTTATAACATATTCCGCACCGGAATCAAGCAGTTTTTGCACTTCGTCAAGGGGCAAGTCTCTGCAATGCCTGTCGTAATGAGGCGTTTCACCATTTGCCTTCTGCTCTTCGTGAAGGGCTTCCATGCGTTCTTTTGTGCAAAAACAATAGTAAGCTTTCCCCATTTCGACAAGTTTTACGGCGTAGTCCTTATAAATCCCCATCCGCTCGGATTGGATATACGGACCGCAATTCCCGCCTATGTCCGGACCCTCGTCCCAGTATAAGCCGCAAACTTTAAGCGTATCGTAAATAACGTCAACTGCGCCCTCAACATAACGGTTTTGGTCGGTGTCTTCAATCCGCAGGATAAACGCTCCGCCGTCTTTTTTCGCCAAAAGATAGGCATAAAGCGCGGTGCGCAGGTTTCCTATATGCATGAACCCTGTCGGGCTCGGTGCAAATCTTGTTCGTACCAATCTTCTCATTTCCATTCGTTAATCTTTAATTTGTCTTCTTCAAGCTGCTTCTTAAGTTCCTCAAGGTTGTTAAATTTAATCTCCGTGCGGAGATATTTTCTCACGAAAACTTTAACTTTTTCCCCGTAAATATCAGTGTCAAAACCGTCAATATAGGTTTCTAAAATAGGTTCGCCGGCGTAGTTTATAGTAGGTTTTATTCCGAAATTCGTTATGCCGGAATAAGTCTTTTTTTCTACCTCAATCTTCGACAGATAGACGCCGTTTTTTATCTTTACAAGTTCACTCGGAATAACCTGATTTATCGTCGGGAAACCGAGTTTTCGTCCTATTTCTTTCCCGCGGATAATTCTTAAATTATAGTAAAAATCATAACCTAAAAGTTCATTCGCCGCTTCTATTTCGCCGTTTTCAAGAAGGGTTCGTATCTTCCCGGAAGAGATTTTTTCATTTTCAAAAAGCAGTTCCGGCGTTACTGTAAAACCAATGCCAAGTTTTTCACAAAGCTCTGCAAGTGTATTTATATCGCCCGCTCTATCCTTCCCGAAGCGAAAATCTTCGCCGCAGACAATATGTGAGGCACCGTAATCGTCACGAAGTTTTTCTATAAAATCGACAGGCGAAAGGTTTTTTATATCGTTAAAATCAATACTGAAAACATTCTTTATTCCGCATTGTTTTATATGATTTTCTCTGTCTTTCTCGGAAAGTATAAGCTTTATTTTTTTTTGCGGTGAAATGTCACCGGTGAATGTTGCCGCGCAGGGCATAAAGCCCGGCTCAATCCCTATCTGAACCGCCGTTTCAAGCACCTTTTTATGCCCGAGATGAACACCGTCGAAAAGCCCGATTGCGACCGCTGTTTTATATGACAAAGCTTTTCACTGCCTTCATTTCGTGATTATTAACGCTGCCGATTCCGATAAAAACGCCGCCTGTTTTTACGCGATATTGCCCGTCATTTTCCGCTGTATTAATCCGCACGCCGTTTTTATATCTGCGGTAGTCTTCGTCTTGAAGATTTATTTCGGGGATCGTTAAAAAGAGATTTTCTAACGGTCGGATTTCAGCCTTTTCCGGGTTCGCTTTAATATCGCGAATGTCGGTGCAATCGCTTAACATGACGCCGTTCGCGCTTGTTCTTACAAGCTCTGTCATATATGCGAAGGTTTTGCAGGCTGTGCCGAGGTCTTCAATAAACGTCCTTATATACGTCCCGGAAGAGCATTTTACGCTTATCTTCGCCGTCTGTTCCCGCTCGTTAAACTCAAGAAGTTCCGCATTATATATTGTAACTGTACGCGGTTTGCGCTCGATTACTTCTCCCTTTCGGGCAAGCTCGTAGAGGCGTTTTCCGTTAACCTTTACCGCCGAATACATCGGCGGAATCTGTGAAATTTCCTGCGGCGTGTTAAACCGTTCAAGATAGTTTTTAACGTCAATTTCATTTATAAGCTTGTCCGAAGTTTGTATTATTTCTCCGGTTCTGTCGCCGGTGTCTGTTGCAGAGCCGAATTGAAGTCCCGCTATATATTCTTTATCGGTTATCGGTAAAATATCCGCCGCAAGGGTCCCTCGCCCGATTAATACCACCAAAACGCCTGTAGCCATAGGGTCAAGCGTCCCGGAATGACCTATGCGCTTAATTCCCTTCGCTCGCCTGACAACCGCAACCGCGTCGAATGAGGTAAAACCTTCTGCCTTGTTTACCGGTATATAACCAATCAGATTACCCACAAGTCAATCCCCATAGCGGATGCAACTTCTTTTAAAAGCCTCATTCGCACGTCCGCAAGTGTTCCTTCAATCATACAACCTGCCGCGAAGTAATGTCCGCCGCCGCCGAATTTCGCACAGATTGCAGAGACATCGGTGCTCTTTACGGAGCGCATTGAAACGCGGAATTTCCCTCTGTCGCGCTCTTTTACGAGTATGCCGACTTCGACTGTTTCAAGCTCGGTTGTAAGCGGTGCGAGACCTTCCAAGTCGTCGTCCGCAACGCCTGTTTCAAGGAAAAGGTCGTTTGAAACCGCGACGAACGCGCACTTTTCGTCGAGATAATATTCCATGTGTGTAATTGCGTAGCTTTCGATTGCGATGCGCTGTTTGCTCTTTGTCTCGAAGACCTGACGGTTTATATATGCGTAGGGAATTCCCTTGTCAATCAGCTTTGCGGCGATACGATGGGTTTCGGCGGTCGTTGCGGGATAGCGAAAACAGCCCGAGTCGGTTACAATCCCCGTATAGAGGCACTCCGCGATAGTCTTCGTTATCGGAATTTCCGCCTTTTCAAGTACCTTGTATAAAACTTCGCAAGCCGCCGACGCATCGGGTTCGATTAACATCTTCTTTGCAAAATGCGTGTTCGATTGGTGATGGTCGATACAGAGGTCGATATAGTCGGCGTACTTTTTAAGCTCTGTGCCCAAAAGCTTCGTGTCGGCGATGTCAACCGCAACGAAATATTCCGGCGAAAACCTCTTGTCAGCGTAGTCCCCGTAGAGATAATTGTACCTTCGCGGGAGTTCGTCTGAACATAGCACGGCTGCGTTTTTCCCTAACGACGTCAGTGCGTAATAAAGCCCGAACCCGCAGCCGATTGTGTCTCCGTCGGGGCTGCGATGGGTTAGGATATAGATGTTATCGTGGGAAAGAAGAAGTTTTGCGGCTTCCTCAAAATCAATCATTATCGGAGGATTTTTGTTTTTCATTTTTTCTTAACTTTTCAAGTTCTTCCATTTCGCTTATAAGTTTCGCGGAGTATTCAATCGAATTGTCCGCAATAAATTTAAGGTCGGGAGCGCGTTTAAGGTGAAGTCTGTCCGCAAGCTCACGGCGTATCATTCCCGTTGCCGACGTAAGCCCCTTAACGGCGGTTTTTGCGGCGTCGAGTCCCTCAACCGCCGAGATGTAAATCTTGCAGTCGGAGTTGTCGCCGGAGAGTTCGACGCGAACGATTGAAACCATTGAGGCGTGAACCCTTGCGTCCTTGATGTCGTCGCGAATCATCATTGAGACTTCGCGGAGAATGTCTTCCGAAAGACGTAAATTCTTAAATCCTGACATTTTTATACCTTTAGTCTCTATATTCTTCAATTACGAACGATTCAAAGATGTCGCCTTGTTTCATGTCGGTGAATTTATCTAATGTTATACCGCATTCGTAGCCCTCTGCGACCTCCTTAACATCGTCCTTGAAACGCTTTAGGGAGCTCATCTTGTCTTCACTGATAACGATACCGTCGCGCACGACACGAATCTGGTTAGAGCGGGCAACCTTCCCGGAAAGCACATAACAGCCCGCAACCGCGCCTACGCCTGTAATCTTATAGACCTGACGCACTTCAATCCGTCCGAATGCAATCTCGCGGAATTTCGGCGCGAGCATACCCTTCATAGCCGTCTGAACCTCTTCGATTGCGTCATAGATAACGCGATAGAGGCGAATTTCAACCCCGTCGCGCACGGCATTTTCAGCCGCAATCGGGTCGGGACGAACGTTAAATCCGACGATAATTGCGTTTGAAGCATCGGCAAGCATAACGTCAGACTCGGAAACCGCGCCGACTGCCCCGTGGATAACCTTAACGCGAACCTCATCGTTCGAGAGCTTTTCGAGACTTTGGCGAACCGCTTCAACAGAGCCTTGAACGTCTGCCTTGACGATAATCGCAAGCTCCTTCATGCTGCCCTGTTCGATTTGGTTAAAGAGGTTGTCGAGGGTGACTTTTTGGTATTGCGAGAATTGTTCTTGCTTTTGTTTATGTTTGCGCTCTTCAACAAGCTCTCTTGCGAGGCGTTCGTCTTCAACTGCGTTGAAGATGTCGCCCGCCGCCGGCACTTCCGCAAGACCTGTTATCTCAACAGGCATTGAAGGTCCCGCTTCGGTAACAATTTCGCCCTTGTCGTTTGTCATAACGCGTACACGCCCGACCGCTGTTCCGGCGATAAGGACGTTGCCGGTACGGAGTGTACCGCTCTGGATAAGGAGGGTTGCAATCGGTCCTCTGCCCTTGTCAAGGCGCGCTTCGACAACCGCACCCTTCGCGAGGCGGTTCGGATTCGCACGAAGTTCCGCAACCTCTGCGACAACAAGCACCTGTTCGAGGAGCTCGTCAATACCCGCGCCTGTTTTTGCGGAAACGGGTACGCAGATAATGTCGCCGCCCCATTCTTCGATAACAAGCCCGTGCTCGGTGAGCTGCTGCTTGATTGTATCGGGGTTTGCTGCCTCTTTGTCCATCTTGTTTATTGCGACAATTATCGGGATATCCGCCGCTTTTGCGTGGTTAATTGCTTCGATTGTCTGCGGCATAATTCCGTCGTCCGCCGCAACGACAAGGATTGCAATATCGGTTATAGACGCGCCGCGGGCTCTCATACTCGTGAATGCGGCGTGCCCGGGGGTATCGAGGAAGGTTATCGGCTTCCCGTCGCACATAACGGTATAAGCACCGATATGTTGGGTAATTCCGCCCGCTTCGGTGTCGGTAACGTGGGCGTTTCTGATTTTATCGAGGAGGGAGGTTTTACCGTGGTCAACGTGCCCCATAACGACTACAACAGGGGGACGCGGTTCGCCGCCCTCGGTATCGTCTGTGTCGTCGATAAGGCGGTCCTCAATCGTTAAGATAACCTCTTTTTCAACCTTCGCGCCGAGTTCTTCGGCAACAAGAGCGGCTGTGTCGTAATCGAGAATATCGTTTATTGCCTTCATTTCGCCGAGCTTCATAAGTTGCTTAATAACCGTCGGCGCAGTCATCTTAAGCCTTACCGCAAGCTCCGAAACAACAATCTCGTCCGGGATTAAAACTTTTATCTGTTGCTTTCTTGCGCGTTCAAGTTCAAGGCGGCGCATCTTTTGTGCTTCCGTCTCGAATTTGCTTGAATACTGTTGGTTCTTGCGCTGGGCGGACTTTTGGGTAATCTTTTGCTTGCTTTTAAAGCTGTCCTGACGTTTTCCGCCGATACTTTGCGGCGCAATATTGTCGTAACGCTCGTTATATTTATCTATCTCAACATACGAGCCGCGGGTATCTATATTATGAATCTTTTGATCAACGGTCGAAGCGTCGGCAATATTCCCGACAATCGTCTGCTGTTTCCGCGCTTCTTTCTGTTCCGTCTTCTTAACGGCTGGTTTATCCTGTTTCTTCGCCCTGTCGATAATATCCTTGGCGTTAAAGCGTTCCTTAAATTGCTCCGATTTGGATATAGTTGTCTTTGCAGGTGCGGGAGGAACCGGCTTTACGGTATTCACTTTGGTTGTCGGGCGGTTATTATTCGGACGGAATTGTGCCGGCTGTACCGTCTGCGGCTTTTGCTGCGGGGCGGGTTCAACCGTCTTCGTCTGAACATTCTGCGAAGGCTTAACCTGAATGGGTTTTGCGGGAACTTCCGCTTCCTGCTTTTTATCAACCGCCGGCTTGGGCGCAGGCTTGGGTTTCGGGGGTTTTGCCTTAGGTATAATCTGCTTAATTGATTTAAGTATATCCGGCTTCTTGTCAACCTCCGCTCCGCCTGTTTTACGCATAGCGAAATAAGCATCGAAATTCTCCACAGAATTCTTCTGCGAAAAATACTCTATTATAAGGTTAACGTCCGAAAGTTCAACCGAAGCGGAAGATTTTTTCTCTGTCCCAAGTTCGGTACCGTAAAACTCCACAATCTGCGAAGCCGTTATCCCCAGTTCTTTTGCAAGGTCGGTAAGCTTTTTTTTAGGTTTTGTTATTGCCATTAATTATTATCCTCCATAGGTGTCCGGCACTCGTTTAGTTTTGCTTTTATAAGTCCGGCAAGACCGCTGTCTGTGACAGATATAACCCCGCTTTTTTTTCCGACGGTTTTATATATGTCCTCCATTGTAAGTGAAACAGCGATTATGTCTGTGCTTTCACGTTCGCAGTAGAATCTGACTTCCTTTTCGGTTTTTTTTGAAACATCGGCGGTTATAATAACAAGCTTCGCAGTTTTTGCCTTAAGCGAGTCGCAGACCGCGTCGAAACCGAGTATCAGTTTCCCGGCTTTGCGCGCAATAGTCAGCGCGCCAAATGCCGCATCATACATGAATGTCAGATTCCCCCTTCGGTGCAAGTTTATCTAAATCATCAAAAAGTTTATCCGGGACTTTACTGCCGAAGCTTTTTTCAATCCGCCTCGATTTCCGAATTTTAGCGAGGCACCCGGTGCTGTTACAAACATACGCGCCCCTGCCATTCGCCTTCCCGGTAGTATCGAGCGATATTTCACCTTCGGGCGATCTTACAGCCCTGATAAGTTCTGTCTTAGGTTTCATCTCGCCGCATATAACACAGCGGCGAAGCGGTATTGATTTGGGCAATTCTTACGCCTCATTCTCATTTTCGGAGTGAATATCAATCTTGTAACCGGTAAGTCTCGCCGCAAGTTTTGCATTAATGCCCTTCTTGCCGATTGCAAGGGAGAGTTGGGCGGCGGGGACAATTACCTCGGAGGAAAGCTCGTCGCCGATGGGTTCTAAGATGTTGACTTCCGTAACCTCGGCGGGTGAGAGAGCATTTGCAATAAAGAGCGCGGGATCGTCGATATATTCGATAAGGTCGATACGTTCGCCGCGAAGCTCGTTAACAATTCCGCCGATACGCGAGCTTTTCGGTCCTATGCAGGTTCCGATTGCGTCAACTTCGGGGTTGTTAGACCAAACCGCAACCTTACTCATTATCCCCGCTTCGCGTGAGATTGACTTAATTTCAACCGTTCCGTCGTTAACCTCGGGAATGTCGCGTTCAAAGAGACAGCGTATGAAATCTTTGTGTGTCCGCGAGATTTTAACGGAGGGCTTCTTCTCGGGGTTAACTATCCCTATAACGTAAACCTGAATGGGGTGCCCGGGCATGAGACGTTCGCCGGGAATCTGTTCGGAGCGGGGAAGGTAAACTTCCGTGCCCTCAACCGACAATGTCGCCGCGCCGGTGTTGTTGTCAACCGTATTGATAATCGCGGAGATGATTGTGTGTTCCTTGTCGGAGAAGAGAGCCAAGAGTTTTTCCTTCTCGTATTCCTTAATGTCACGCCGCAGCGATTGTTTAGCCTGCATTGCCGCAACCCTGCCGAATTTCTCAATCGGGAGGCGATATGCTATCCGCTCGCCCTCGAGCGCGTCCTTAAATCCGAGTGCATGGGCTTCGTCAATGTTAATCTCGTTAATGTAGGTCGGCTCGTCGGGTACGACTGTTCGGAGCAGCGATACATCGAAGATATTCTCTTCGGGCGAAACTTTTACCGCGAAATCTTCCGTCTCACAGTCGGGGTATTCTTTTTTAACGGCGGCAAGGAGTCCGCCTTCAATTTTCGTGCACAGCTCCTCAAGCGGTATACCGTATGAGTCTGCAAGTGCCGAAAGGGCAGAAAACATCTCAGCCTTGGTATCCGTTGCCGCTTTGGTGACTTTTCTCATCTTCCAAACATTCCTCCGATTAATCCATATCGTTTATTATTAAATCATCTGCTTTTATAAATGCAAGTTCGGACCGCCTGTAATCGGTTGTATTGCCGTCCGCCTCAACCCTAACCGCTTCCTTCGTAAACGCCTCAAGCCTGCCGGACACCTCTCTCACACCGCCTTTGTCGCGAACAAACCGTAGTTTCACAGGCTGCCCGATGTACCTTTCTAAGTGCGAATCCTTTGTAAGCCTTCGCTCAAGCCCCGGTGAACTTACCTCTAAAACGTAGCTGTCGCCCGTTGGGTCAAGCTCGTCAAGTGCCTTATCAAGCGGTCTTGTCATATTAACGCAATCGTCAATCGACAGGTCACTGTCGGGCTTTTCAATATAAACCCTCAGATACCACAACGAACCCTCTTTTTCGTAAACAATATCCCAGAGCGAAAGCCCCAATTCCTTTGCAATCGGCTCTGCTATCTTTGTCACGGAATTAACAATGTTGCCGCCTTTTCTTGCCATTTTTTACCTACTAAATTTAATATCAACAGGAAAGACCGGATTTCTCCGGTCTCCTCTGTATTCATGATGTTAAAAATATTATATCATAACCGAAGAAAAAAATCAAGTGTTTTTATAAAAAAATTTGAAAAAATTTTCATATCGTCAATTTGTACAAATTTCGAGGGGATTTCCCGCGAATTTACATGAAAATTTAATAATTTATATTTTCTGTTAAATTTACAGCTTAACACTTGATTTTCGATTCAGGATATGTTATAATGAATATAATCGTATCTTTATAAGTTGGAGTTGGTTATGGGCGTTTTGGTCTCGGCGTCGCTTCTGTCGGCGGATTTAAGCAGGCTCGCACACGATATAAATAGTGCGTGCGAAGCGGGTGCTGACTGGATTCATTTCGACGTTATGGACGGGCATTTTACAAAAAACATATCGTATGGTATTCCGGTGCTTGAGGCTTGTAAAAAAGCGGTGCCGGAGGCGTTTTACGATGTTCATCTCATGGTTGATAAGCCGGACCTTTATGTTAAACTCTTTTCCGATGCCGGTGCGGATATGATAACCTTTCATTATGAAGCTATGACGAACGTTTTCGACACCATACGCTTAATAAAATCTCTCGGGAAAAAGGCGGGGATTTCTATCCGCCCCGACACGCCCGCGGCGGTGCTCTACCCGTATTTTGACACTGCGGATATGTTCCTTATAATGACGGTTGAGCCGGGTTTCGGCGGACAGGCTTTCGATGAACGCTCTCCCGATAAAATCCGAGGGCTTAAAAACGAAATAACAAGGCGGGGGAGTTGTGCCCTTATTGAGGTTGACGGCGGGATTAACAAGGATACCGCGCCGATTGTACTTTCCGCCGGCGCAGATGTTCTCGTTTCCGGCTCATACATATTCGGAGCGGATAATATGAAAGCCGCCGTTTCTTCGCTTAGAGGGAAAGCTTTATGACAGAAGTTTTGCAAGCTTTCCGACTGCGTTTTCCTCTTCAATAACCCTGAAATGTTCTTCAATATATTCCGCGCAATAATCTCCCGAACCTATCGCATGGTTGGTTCTAAAAACTGCGAATTCCGATTTTATCACTAAAAAATACCCTTCATCCGAAATGTAGAATTTGCTCTCAAAGCTAATGTCCGGCTGCATGGTGCAGATCTCTCCTGCGGCGGCGGCAAGCTCTTCGAGGCGGTCGGAAAAGTATATATATGTGTATTTTTCTTCGTCTAAGTCCTCGGGTTCGTTCATAAGTGATATGTATATAATTGTGGTGTCTTCCATTATGGTAAATACCTCCAAGTAAAGATGCATCCCCTTTAGCTCCACCGCAAATTTTCGCTTAATCTCACTAAACACATTAACAAAAAACATATGCGTGTTAATATTGTCGCCGTTAATTGTTCCCGGTTCAATATTATATTCCGCGAGTTCGCTGTGCGAAACGGTTACCTTAACCGTCTCCTGACCCATTTTTTCTACCTTCAATCCATACACCCCCCGTTTATAAATTTTTTGAGGAATCTAAACAGTGCAAAGTTTTGTCGAAAAATCAGCTCTAAAAGGGTCTTCGGACAACCCGTTTTATAAATACAACTTCGATACAATGATAATCGGTATAGTCTTAGCGGCGTCGGCAGTTTTTTACTACGGAAGACGCGCATTCGTTATTGTTCTTATCTCCGTTTTGTGTTCTGTTGCCGCACAGATTGCCGTGTCGCTCTTATTGAAAAAAGGTGTTTTTAATGAAATTATTCCGGCAATGGGTGTCGGGCTTATTAACGCCTTGATACTGCCGGTAACCATTCCGTATTCGGCGGTTATAATTGCCGCTGTCGTTTCTGTTGCGATATTAAGAAATGTTTTCGGCGGGCAAAAATTCGAGGTTATTAACCCCTCCGCAGGCGCGCTGCTCTTTCTGTTCTACGCCTTTCCGGGGAAGCTTCAAATATTTACAAACATTTTCCCGGAACTTCCCTTAACCGAAACGGTTTATCCTGATGGGACTGTTTCTTCCTTCTTCGGAAGTCTTATAAACGCCGGACTTACCGTCGGGGACTATCCCGAGCTTCTCGCCGGGCGGCTGCCGTTTGTTATGGGCGGGTGTTCGCTTTTAATTATCGCTTCTCTGCTCATGTATATAATCCGAAAGGATATTTCGGGATTTGCGTTTATTGCCGCAGGAGGTTCATTCTTCGGAATCTCTTTCCTTGCGGGCGGGGGTTTACGGGCGGCGGTTTACGCGCTTGCCGGGGTTTTACCCGCAATGGTCCTAACCGCGCTTCCCGTTTCGTCAAGGTTTTCGTCGGTCAGTGCTAAGATTATCTACGGCGTTTTATTAGGGCTCGTTTGCTCGCTCTTTGTATGGTATTCAAAGAACGAGTACGGCGGGTACTTTGCCTGTGTTATTCTCTCTCCGCTCTCCGCATATTTTGCGAATAACGAATGGAACTTGAAGAGGATACTGCCCGCAAAACTTCGCAGGATGAAACTTTCCTAAATTAAGGTGTTATATGTCAAAGTCGCTTGAAACGCTCAAAAAAGGTTTACTCACAAAAAACCCGCTGTTTTGCTCCGGGCTTGTGTTGTCTGCCGCTGTTTTTACGTCGGACAGTCTTAAAACCGCGCTGGGGGCTGCTCTCTGCTTTACGATTATCACGGCTTTTACCGCTTTGGCAGTTTACTTTCTGCCGCTTGTAAAAACTCCTTATACCGTCCGCATTATATTATATATTCTGATTGCGTCTTGTGTGTATGTACCTGCGTCGATGCTCTCGAGCGCAATTTTCCCCGCCGAAACCCCGAAAATTATCGTTTATCTCGCCTGTATCTGTGTTAACTCGCTTATATTGGAACGTTTTGACAAGCGTACTCTCAAGAAAAAATCTCAAAAACTTTTATTTATTATCGCTTCGGTTGTAGGTTTTGACGTCGCTTTGATAATATTTTCCATAATTCGCGAAATTATTGCATACGGCAGCGTTTACGGGAAACTTGTCGGTCTTGACACGCCGCTTCCGATCTTCGGATATGTTTTCGGGGGACTAATCCTTCTCGGACTCTTTTCCGGGCTTTTCAGATACATCATCATGATCTCGGGGGTGACTGAACGTTAACTTTGATATAAAAAATTTGATGGCGTTCGCTTTCACCGTCATTTTCGTAAACAACATATTCTTCCACGGGATTTTCGGCGGTTCTTCCCTCCTTATAATTTCGGGCGGGAACACCAAAAAGCGTTACATCGGGGGCTTCTGCCTTTCAATAACATGGATGATGACCGCGTCAACCGTCTTAACCTACTACACCGATATGATTTTATCGGTAACGGGTTTATCGGAATACCTCCGCATACCCGTCTACGCGGCGGTTTTAGGCGGAATATATATCTTAACCCTTGTGATACTGTCGGGGATTATGAGTGCGCGATTCGACAATATTAAAAAATATATCCACACCGCCGCCTTCAACTCCGCCGTCTTCGGTTGTATGCTTACAGCGGCAAGTATCGGGAATATTACGAACGGTATAGAGATATCCTTCTTCACATACCTGCTTTACGGCATACTTTCGGGGATAGGGTTTTCGCTCGCTGTTTGTATTCACGCGGCGGTTTCAAAGCTTTTCCACGGGGAACATATGCCCGCAAGCTTTAAAGGATACCCTGCAAGCCTTATATTTTTAGGGTTCATGGGAATGGCGTTTTATGGGATATAAGAATACAGAGTACAGAATACAGTGTACAGAGTACAGATTTTGATTTTTCGGATTAATCGGGTACTATATATGTATATGTTTGAAAGAAGGATAGCAAGTGGCGGGCAGAAAGGTTTACAGAACTAAAACCGGCAAAAGAAAACAGAATACCGCGAAGGTTTTTCAAACGATATTTATAATCCTGCTTCTTGCGGTGCTTGTATACCTCGGGTATATACTTGCCGGACCGTTATTTAGGTTTTTAAATCGAAGCACCGAAATAACCCCGCAAGGCTGGACGCCGCCTGTTACAACAGAAGTTACCGTATCTACAGTTACAAAGCTTCAAGACAACACCGACACCCAAACGGGCGGAACGGTTCTTGACCCTGCGGCAACCAAAACGCTCACCGGCTACACGCTCCCGATATCGGCACTGTCTTCAAAAGAATCGCTTTCGGCTGCAATTACCGATGCCCAAAGCAGCGGATTCACCGCCGCAATTGTTCCGCTGAAACTTGCGGGCGGCGAAGTTACTTACAAAACGACGGCTGAGATGGCGCAGAGCGCGGGCGTTGTAACCGGGACAATGACGGCAAAAGAGATTGCCGATGTTATAACCGAAGCGGGATTAATCCCCGTTTGCATTATAAATCTTCTCGAAGACAACAGCCCGTTCACCGACTATCGCGGCGTTTACAAATTCGCCTCCGATGATGCGCGCTGGTACGACAACAACCCCGCAAGGGGCGGCAAGCCTTGGATTTCGCCCTTCGACAACGACGCGAAGGACTACCTAAAATCGCTCTCAACCGAAGTTTCATCCGCCGGGTTTAAGAACGTTATCTTCGACGGGCTCGTTTTTCCGCCCTTTAGGAATTCCGACCTCGGTTATATCGGCAGCTCGGTTTCTTCCCCCGACCGTTATAAGGCACTTATTTCCCTATGGGATGAGGTTTCCGGTGCGGCTCGCGATAATGGTGCAACCCCGATGCTTATGATTTCCGCCGATGGTGCGGCTGCAAAAACGGCTGAGGTTCTTCACCCCGAAATGTTGGGCGACATAGAAACGGTCATAAAATACGACGTTAGCACCTTTCCCACGACAATTATCGTTAACGGCAATGAAACAATCCTCACCGACATGAACTTTTCCCAAAGATTCACATTCATAATGGGGCTTGTCAGAAACAACGCCGGCGATATGACGATAATACCATATATTACCGGCGCAACCCCCGAAGTTATTTCCGAAGCCGTTGACAAGGCTGTTGAGATAGGCTTCAGTTCGTATTTTGTATAAATTGCACAAATGCATAAAATAAATTCGTAAATACTAAACAAATTTAATTCCGCCATGCAACAAAACACTCCGATAAATACACTCATATAACAGAGACGTAATTTTCAGGTTAAATTTTATCGGACTATACTTGCAGCGGAATCACATTCGAGGTGAAACCCGTCTGGCAAATCAAAATTTCAGAAATTTCAGCGATTTAGTTAAGAAAGCGCGAAAAGGCGACGCCTCCGCTTTCGCAAGCCTTTACAAAAATATATACAAAGACTTGTATCGAATCGCCTACCTTAACCTGAACAACGAAGAAGATGCGGCAGACGCGGTTAGTGACGCGGTTCTCGACGCCTTCGCTTCGCTTAAATCTCTCAAAGACGAAAACGCTTTCCGCGCTTGGTTCTTGTCAATCCTCTTCGCCAAGATAAAAAAGACGCAGAGAGGTTACGTCAAAACCCGCGAAAACACCCTACCCGAGAGCGACGATGATTACGGTTACTCCGGGGGACGCGCAGACTTCGGTTTTTCTTCAATCGAAGTAAAAACAGCGTTTTCAAAACTATCGGAGGAAGAACGTCAAATTCTCTCCCTCTCCGCAGTCTTCGGTTACACTTCCGATGAGATTGCTAAGTCGCTCGGTTTATCTGCAAACACCGTGCGCAGTAAAGCCGCTCGTGCAAGAGACAAACTTAAAAAACATCTTGCTTAAATTTCGAGTGCTTACTATTCAGGTTTTGAGTGATTCCCGCCCTGAATGCTCAATGCCAACCCGACCGGATGCCTCCGGGAAACATTATGTGAGAAACGACACCACCCACCGACCCGATGCTGCGCTTAGCACACATTAAATCCCCCGCTAAACTTACGAAAGGAGGCGAAAGAATTGACGTTTGATGAAAAGATTTTCCTTGCTGTTGATGATATCGAAGTTCCCGACTCTTTATCCCCCGAAAATATCGAATTGATGCTGTCGTCAAAGAAGCGTGTTAATACGGAAAAACCCGCTATTACCGTTACCCACAACGTCAAGCCCACACGCAGAGATGCGGCGTTTAAGATTGCAGCTTCGGTTGCAGCTTGCTTCGTGCTCTTAACCGGCGTTTTCGTTTACCGTAACACCGAAGTCGAAAAGCCCGGGCTTGTCGAAATTGTTAAGTACGCCGACATTCCCGCACCCCAAATTCCGTCAAGTTACACCGAACTCTACGATGTTTACACGTCCTTACAGCTTGACGATACCGGAAGAACAAGAGCATTAACCCCCTTCGATTTCTCACTCGGCGATACCGATATTGTTAAGGTTGATGACGGCTTTATCTACACTCTCTGGAACGGCTCACTCTATATCATTAACCCCGATGAGTCGCAGATTGTAGCTTCAATCCCCTCATCCTCGCACCCACCGGTTGAGATGTACGTTACCGGCGGAAACCTTTTCCTTATCTCAAACGACACTTCCGTCTCCGAAAGCGTTTTTATAGAAATTTACGATGTCAATGAACCTTCTAACCCCGTTAAACTCTCCGACTACTCCCAATGCGGCAGTTTCACCTCCGGGAAGGTTGCCGACGGCAGGCTCGTTCTCGTTTCAAGCTATTCCGATTACCGCTTGACTCCGCTTGAGGGCGATTCAGACCTTGCCGGTTTTGTCCCCTACTACACCATTAACGATGCCTCCTATTTCGTCGATGCCGACAGCATCTATGTCCCCGCGAATGCCTCCTCAACCGACTACACAGTCGTTTCCGCAATTGACTGCGGTTCCCCCGATAAGATTACCGTTAAGGCAGTCTTAGGTTCGGGCGGCGATGCATACTGCACCGACGAAAGCCTCTATGTATACGGAAAAGGTCAAGGCAACTACACAGTCTTATCGAAATTCAGTCTCTTACAGGGTGAATTTGAATATTCCGGGAGCTGTTCCCTTGACGGGCTTATCCCCGCACGCAGTTTCCTTAACGAAACCGATAACGTGTTAAGGGTTGTTACCGCCGGGTATGATGCCGACAACAACATTGCGCAAAATGTCTATCTCCTCGACAAAAACATGAACGTCTCTTCCACCCTCGGGGCAATCCTCCCCGGCGAAGCAGTTACCGGCGTTAAGTTCGCCGACAGTTTCATCTTCTTCTACACGAATTCCGAAGACACCCCGGCGTTCGCGGCAGATACTACCGAAACAACGATAACTCCAGTCCCCGAGCTTAAATTTGTCAAAGGCAACATCTACGCTGCCGGCGACAAGCTCATTAGCTTCGCACGAATTGATAACGGCTTCGTCCTCTCCCTCTACAGCACTTCGGGCATCCTCCTTAATTCCTATAGTTTCGCGGACGAGGCAGGTAATGTCTACTCTTCCGCGGAAGACGATATGCGCGCCGTTTATATCGACGACGACGGCTATGTCGGAATCCCCGTTCACTCTTTCGACGAATTCGGTACCGACAACAGCTATTTCGTCTTCAAGATTACCGGAGATGAAATCTCCCTCGAAACTATCCTCAGCTACTCCGATATTGACGACGCCAACATCTTCGAGAGGGCTATCCGCATATCCGACCCGTCAGAAGGTGACAAAATCGCAGTCTTCGGCGGAAGCCGCATAGTCTGGGTTCGTATCTCCGACTGGAAAGTCCTTTCCGTAATGGATTTCTTCACGCGTTAGAGTGAAGTGGGTGCGGCAGATGAAGTAGTTATCATAGCAATCACGGACAATTGTACACAAAACAACGGATTATTGTGTACCCTTAATTTAAAAACCTATTAATTAAATAAATTCATTTCCTCCTTCTAAACTAAAGAACCTCACGGACTGCACCGTGAGGTTTTTTAGTTCTATTGCTTTACACCAACTTGAACCCACATTCCATACAAAATTTCGCTCCGGTAATTTCAACCTTAGCACCGCATTCCGGGCAGAATTTCGGTTTTTGCCGGTCTTCGGTTATTTCAGCCATCGGCTCGGGTTCTTTTACTGCCGGCTCCGGCTCTTTTTCAACCGGCTCCGGCTCTTTTATTTCTTCCGCAAAGGGTGCTTTATCTTCAAGTGAGTCCATGTCATCTAAGCTCGGGACTTCTATTCCGTCAAAATGATGGTCATTTGCGGGCAGAGAAGCACTTTGATCGTCAAGCGACTTTGCACCCGTCGTTGCTTCATGCATATCGGCAGTATTAACGGTATCGAAGCCTTCGTTATAACCGCTTTCTTCCACATTCTTAAATGCGGCTTTAGTTTCAAGATTAGCAACAAGTGCTTCAAGATCGGCTTCGATTTCGGAAAGGTCAATCTCAACTCCGCGTTTTTCGGTCTCGGCTGGATTCTTAATAACCCGCTTCGGTGCTTCCTTTTCCTTCGTGCCGCTAAGGAGCTTTTGTTCCGCCTCTGCCGCTGCTTGGGCGATTGCCTTACGCTTCGCGTTCGCTTCCTCAATTGCTTTCATACGGTCCGCGCTTTTTTTATCCTTTATCGCGTTTATAACATCAAGGAGAACAACCGCCGCCGCTTCGGACGATTTCTTATCGAAACCGTGCGGCAATTCAACCGTTTCGGACTTCGCTTTACAGATGATTTTCGGGTTGCCGATGAAAGCTTTTTCAAAGCGTATATCATCAACGTCCTCAACCTTAATGCGATTAATTGTGCCGGTTTTTGTTCGCATATAGATGAAGTCTGTCGTTAAGAGAAGTGATTCCTCCGTCTTTGTATTTTCCGAAACTATAAGCGATTGCTCATACCGCCCGACAGAGGCATATTCGGACGTCGCCTTATTAACCTTGTTCGGGAAAAGTGCCGAACCTGCCATTATTATCTGCGCATTTGTCATTCCGCTGTCCTGCATACTTGCCGTAATAACTGCGGTGAAGTCCTGCGCTTCGGTCTCGCGAAGCTTGATAATGTGGGCTTCAAGCTTGTCAACGTACCTATCTGTCATCTTCTTGTCGCTCTTCATCATATCAATCCGACGAATAATTTCGAGTGCCTGCTTTTCAGAAAGGAGCGTAAGACTGCCGATCATATTCTGGATTTCTTTTTCGTCAAGGTTAACGCTCGCTCTGTCAAGTTTACCCTCTATGCGTTTCTTTATGTCGTCCGGGAGTTTCATTGCCGCAATATGTTCGCGAACCTTCGCGATTTCGGCGGCGTTCATCATCTCTGTATTTGCGGTGAGTCTGTCGGCTTCCTTAACATAGAGCGCATCAAGTTTTTCGCGGACGGTTTTTATGTAAGGAGCGGCGGCTTTTACGCTGAAACTGCCGTCGGCAAGCGTTTCAAGAAGCTTTTCAATCTCGGTTGTTGTCATATTATCGGTATTGCCGCAAAGTTTTTCAAGGGACAATACTTCGAGTGCATCTTCACGCGCTAAAATCAAATCGTCGATATTTGCTGCGGTTTTTTCGTCAATATCGCCGCGTCTCCTGTCGAACTCTTCGCAGAAGGCAGAAAGTTCTTCTTCGGTAAGGTCACGAATACGCCCGGCATTATCTTCAAAACTATAAACAGGCGTAAGCTTTTCAAGCCGCATAGTTATCTGTGAATATGTATCTCCTGCGAACGGCGCAAGTTCACTGTGTTCGTCAAGTTTTTCCTTAATCCTATTAAGCGCGTCTTTATCGTGAAGTTTTGAAATATCGCCGGTAATCTCGTTAATCGCTTTCAGGGCTTCTTCTTGCGTTAACGCCGGCTCTGCGGGCGATGAAATCTTTTCAACCGGCAATGTTTCGCCGATTTCCTCAACCTCTTTCGCAAGAGCCTCTATCTCCGCAAAAATCGATTTTGAATCGTCAGCCGATTTTATTTCTTCAAGTTGATTTTCGGGTTCTTGTTTTGTTTCTTCCGCAAGTTTTGCTTCTTCGGCAAGTTTGGCTTCTTCGGCAAGTTTTGCTTCTTCGGCAAGCCTTGCTTCTTCGGCAAGCCTTGCTTCTTCGGCTAACCTTGCTTCTTCTGCAAGTCTTGCTTCTTCTGCCAATCTTGCTTCTTCTGCGAGTCTTGCTTCTTCGGCAAGCCTTGCTTCTTCGGCTTGCTTTTCATCGGCTTCGAGGCGGTCGGCTTCGTCAAAGAGGGCTTTTGCGGTTATCGCGAGGGCTTCGGATTGCTTTCGTAAGGTCTCCGCTTCGGCTGCCTTAACCGCGGCTTCCGCACGGACGATTGCAGAGGTTCGGATTATCGATGTCCCTATGGGGAGGACTATTTCGGTTGCGGCGGGAATTGTTTCAACCATTTCCTCTGTTTCCTCCGATTCTTCTATAGCAGCTGCGGTTTCTTTGTTTTCGGGAAGGTCGCCCCAAAATGCTTTAATTCGCTCGATGTTCCCGTGTTGGAACGGGTACTTGTTTTTTATGTAGTCGTAAATCTCCGAGTGGTTCGGCGGGAGGGACAAGAGACTGCAAAGCAGGAATTTTTCTTCGTCTGCGGGAGTTTCGCCCGTCTTAATGCTTATAAAGTCGGCGTTAAACTTCGGGTTGACGGGGCTTCCGAGTTCAAAGTCCGAAAAAGCCGTGACTGCTTTTAAATATGAGTTCTTAAGGCTCTCAAAGCTTGTCTTGTCAATATTCCCGGTCGGTATACCGTCGGCTGAAAGAGTTTTTGTAATAAGTTCCGGTAAAAATTCGCTTAGACCGACAGATTCAGTGAGCGACTCATCTGTTAAAGTGTTGTGGATTTCTTCAAGCTTTAACATAAACTTGCTGACAATATTACGTCTCACCGCCGCCGCGTCAACAACGACGTTAAGGTCAAAGAGCGGCATTGTTACCTTTTCTGCGTACTTAAGTTTCGGTGCGGTTTCGAGTTCTTTTTCCTTATATTCGTCATAAATTTTCTTGACAGTATCTCTATCTAAAATTACAGGCTCGCCGAGTGTCGATTTCTTCCATAAAATGCTTGAGCGAACCTTTTTGAAATCTACAAAGAGATTCATAAGCGGACTAATCGGCGCGTATTTCTTGCCCTGCTTCTCCATATGCTCGATGGACACAATTATCCTGTCGTTCTGCCCGTTAATCATCCACTCTTCGGCGGTAAATTCACATTCGCCTAAAATATCACAGATTTTTACAGAACCTTCCCGCTTCGCAATCTCCCTTGCGGTTTTAAGCGAAAACGCCTCGCGAACTCCATCCTCACCCGACATTAAAAGCAGGTCGGAATTTTTACAGATAGAATCGCCGTGCGTATTCTTCTCGGCAATGGTGCACCCGGTCAGAAGGATATTCACCATAAATGGGTGGACAAGGTAACCGCCGTCTTCCGGGAAAAGCGAGTTAATCTTCACCGGCAGATTATTGCAATGTTCCTTAAAATCGTCATATGTTACCAGAGTTTTCATAATTGCTCCTTAGCAGAAAGATTAAATAAGCTTCCATATAAATTATATCATTTAGTTGTGAAAATTTTTCAGTGTAAAAATGTAAACTTTGCAAAAAAAGCATATCCGAATAGTAAACAAAATACTTGACAAGCAAGCAAATCTGTGTTAACATTAATTTAATGCAAAAAGGGGCAGGATAAATATGAAGAAAAAACGGACTTTAGTTACAGCAGTGATATTGTTTTTAATGTTAACGCAAAACGTCTATGCGGAGGGTGATACTATTAATATAACCGTTTTGCCTGATGAAAAACTTCAAACCATTTCACCCTACATATACGGCGTTAACATCGGGACGGACTTAGACGCGGTTTCACCCGGGTCATTAAGGCTCGGCGGCAACCGCCTTACCGCCTATAATTGGGAGAATAACTATTCAAACGCCGGTTCCGATTATGAAAACACTACCGATTACTACCTTGTCGGGAGCGTGCCCGACGACTTGAAATTCAAGCCGGGTGCACCGACACTTGCGCTGTCGTATGAAGCGGAGACCCGCGCAATCCCCTATACCCTCACAACGCTCCAACTTCAAGGCTATGTCTCTTCAAAAAACCCCGGGCGGGTAAGCCCTGAATTTGCCGCGCCTTCAAAATATTGGTATGAAGTTAAGAGCCGCAAAGGGAGTGCTTTTGAAGGCAGCGGCGACAAGACCGACGAAGTCGTTTACATGGACGAATTTATTAACTACATAAAAGAAAAGCTCGGCGATTCAAGCTCACCTACCGGCATAAAGGGCTATTCCCTCGACAACGAGCCTGCGCTCTGGGAGTCTACCCACAGTCTTATTCAATCTGAACAGATAACCTGCGAGGAATTTATTGCGAAGACTGTCGATATGGCTTCGATGGTTAAGGAGATGGACGCGGGCGCGGAGGTTTTCGGACCTGCGCTTTTCGGGTACTCGGCGTTCGATAGTTTTACGGATGCAAAAGACTGGAACGATATTAAGACTTCTAACCCGGAATACAATTGGTTTATAGACTTTTATCTTGACGAGATGAAAAAGGCAGAAGACAGCATCGGCACTCGAATTGTTGATGTACTTGACGTGCATTATTATACGGAACAAAAGGGCGTTTGCGGTGAGCGAAGCTGTAACCACTATGACGATGACGGTTGCATACAGGCGCGGTTTGACGGGGTTCGTTCCCTCTATGAGGAGGGTTATCTCGAAAACAGCTGGATAACTTCGACGGGAGCGAAGTTCTTCCCCCTTATCCCGAAGCTTCAAACTTCGATCGACACATTCTACCCCGGGACAAAGCTCGGCTTCACCGAATACAACTTCGGCGCGGGCGACCATATCTCGGGCGGGGTTACAGAGGCGTTGGTGCTCGGTGTTTTCATCGAACACGGCGTGTATTTCGCGGATATTTGGCCTATCGGCGACATGGCTTACCAGCTTTCCGCAATAAACACTTTTACAAACTATGACGGCAACGGAAACGGCTTCGGTGATATACTGGTTAAGACCGATTACCAAAATGAGAATTTAAAGGTATATTCCTCAATCGAAAGTTCAGACCCCGACAGCGTTAAAATTATCGTAATAAACAAGAACATTCACGATTCGGAAACGGTTAACATCAACGTTTCGTCCGAAAAAGCTTATGACACAGCCGAAGTCTTCGCGCTTTACGGCGACAGCCCCGAAATTCGTAAGTTGAAAAGGGTTGAAGGAATAGAGGGCAACGCGTTTGACTACACAGTCGAACCGCTTTCTGTTACGGAATTTGTAGTAAAAAAGGCACCGGAAGCAGTAGTTACAGCGGCAGAAACAGCGGCTGAAACAGCCTCCGTTGCCGCAACTATTGAAACCGGGCAACCCGTCAGACCTTTCCGAGTAATTTCTAACATAGGCTTAGTCCTTTGTGGTATTGGAGCGATTATCGCTGCGATTGGGTTTATCGTTTATAAGAGTAAAAAGAAATAGGGGTGCTTAATTTGAATAAGAAACTGCCTGTACTTATTATACTCATCTGTTTTGCCGTCGGGATTGTTATCGGGCTTACCGTTGGTATTCTTTCTAAGAATTTTGCGGATAAAGATGAACCGATAAATAATGCCGAGCTTCTTGAAATTCACGACGAGATGTTTACAATGTTCGCGGAAAATTTCGAGTGGCAGCTTGACTCGGTCGAGAAGCGCGCACTTGCGGACGCAGAGCGGGTTGGCAATTATTTAGGTGCTAACGGCTTACTCAACTCCGTTCAGCTTTCAAAATTCCTCGACCCTAACTTCCCATATACCGAGATTTATTACGCACTTGAGACAGACGGAAGATATATTGGCACAAGTCCCAATCCGGATATATTTATCGATTACCGCGACCGTCCATGGTACAAGGGCGCGAAAACTGCGGGCGGCGTATTTATTACCGAGCCGTACGAAACCGCTACAAACGCAAGCGGTGATAGAATTATCACATTTTCATATCCGATTTTCCGGAGTGACGGGAGTATAATCGGCGTTTGCGCGATTGATATGAACGCATCGGAGCTTGCCGCAAGGCTTCTGCCGCGGGATATTGCCCCCTACATTAAGGGCATACAGATGTTTACCGAATCCGGCGAGATTGCTCCTTTCTTCGACTACAAGCAGGACTTTTCCTCCGCGCCGCTTGTTACCGATATTACAAATAACAGGCATCGTTTCGGAATACGCATATTCGGCGATTTTACCGAATACGACAAGACCCTCCGCAAGATGACGTATGAGGAAGCAAAACTTGCCTTTGAAGAGACAACAAACGCACAGCTCCTTTATCAGCTTAAGAGTTCGACCGATTATATTAAATTTAACGTCGGCAGAAATGCTGCGCTTTATAATCGAATAACAGCGCAAAAGACCTCCGATTTCCTGCATACTTTGGCTTCCGGGGTTAATACGGGAAACTGGGCATATGACGATATTTACTATGTTATGGACTTCGACGGGAAGTATATCGGCATTGACGATACGGTTTCAAAAGAGATTGATTTTCGGAAACGCCCTTGGTACATTGACGCGAAAGAGTCGGGGGAGGTTGTCTGGACGGACTATTACGAGTCTGTTACCGGCTCAAGGCAGGAAATTATGACATTTACCGCGCCGCTTCGTGACGCAAACGATAATTTCGTCGGTGCTGTAGGGTTTGATATAACAACCGAAACCGCAAAGTCTATGCTCTATAACGGCAACGCTTCGCTTGAGATTCTGCTTACGTTTATAAGATAAAAAATCGACGGCAACTTTAGTAGTTGCCGCCGTTTTTTATTGTTGAAGCTCGTATGAATAACTGTAGTAATCGCAGTCAAACCAGTTACCCTCTGTATCGCTCATACCCGTTATGTGGTTGCTTTCGCGGATATAAACGAGTGTTTTGTCGGCGAACTTAACGATAACCTTGCAATTTTTGATGTTGCGGTCATTTGGGTCATCGACACTTTTCAATGGATAGTGGTAGAATCTGCCCATCCCCAATAACTCGGGAACAGTGTTGACGGTAATAGTTACAGTGCGGTCAACACCATCGGCTGTTTTTTCATCATGTATTTTTTGATGCAAGGCTAAATTGCCCTCGTCAATCATGTAAAAATCAAGCTCGAAAATATTCGCATTGAGACCCTCGCCTCCGTCAATTATCCTGTTGTAATTTTCACCGGTACCCTTATGTTCAAACCGATATACAATCTTTTCACTGTCAGCCGGAACCCCGATAACAAAGACAAACACAAACGCAACCGCACAGGCAAGGACAGACAGAGAAGCAATCAATACCCTCCGCAAGTTTCTTTTACGGATTTTTTTAAGGTAGTCGAGGTCTTTTGTAACCGGTAAATTTTCCGTCGGCTCCGGCTCTTTCATTGCCTTATAAACCTTCTTACATTCGTAACAGTCGTCAAGATGTTCCGCAATTTCGGCGTTGGTATCACTCGAACACAAGCCGTCAATGTAAGCGGGCAAGAGGTCTTTTACCACATTATGACTTAACATTAATAATCCTCCTTATTTCTTCTTTTGCACGATAGAAAGTCGTTCGGGCGAAACTCTCGGATTTCCCGATTATTTCGCCGATCTCCGCAAAGCCGAATTCCCCCGACAGTCTTAGAAGCACAATTTCGCGCTGTGAGTCCGAAAGCTTATGTATCGCCCTGTAGAGGTCGTTTCGCTCGGTTTGAAGGAGCGTGTCGGGCGCGGCGGTGTTTTCGGGAATTTCACAGGTTACACCGTGCTTCTTTCGGCGTTCAAGCTCTTTGTACCAGAGGTGTTTGGCGATTTGACAGAGCCAGACGGAGAGTTTACATGAACCGTCAAAGCGTCCCAGTGACTTTATCGCCTGTAGGAAGGTGTCTTCGGTGAGGTCTTCGGAAAGGTCGGGGTCGTGAGTTTGGGCAAGGAGAAACTTGTACACGGTCTGCGCGTGTGCGCCGTAAATCTTGCCGATATTATCGCTCACATTTTCACCTCCCGATATATATATCCTTTTTTTCAAAGAAACGTTACAACAAATGCCGCTTATTTTTTTCAATAAGCGGCATTAGGATTATTAATGCTTTTCGATTAAACTACACCTTGAGCCTTCATTGCTTCTGCAACCTTAAGGAAGCCCGCGATGTTCGCGCCTGCCATGTAGTTGCCGGGGAGACCGAATTCCTTCGACTTTTCGTCGCAAGCGTCGAAGATTGATTTCATGATGTCCTTAAGTTTCCCGTCAACCTCTTCAAATGTCCAAGAAAGACGCTCGGAGTTCTGGCTCATCTCTAAGCCCGAAACTGCTACGCCGCCGGCATTTGCAGCCTTTGCGGGACCGTAGTAAACGCCGTTTTTAAGGTAAACTTCGATAGCTTCGGGGGTTGAGGGCATATTTGCACCCTCTGCAACAGCTTTACAGCCGTTCTTAACGAGGATTTCAGCGGACGCGCCGTCGATTTCGTTCTGTGTTGCACAGGGGAGAGCGATGTCGCACTTGATTGTCCAGATGCCGTTGCAGCCTTCGGTATAGGTTGCGTTCGGGTGGGTTGCAACATATTCCTTAATTCTCTTGCGTTCAACTTCCTTAAGCTGTTTAACGCAATCAAGGTCGATTCCGTCGGGATCGTAGATATAGCCGTTCGAGTCGGAAAGCGCAACAACTTTACCGCCGAGTTCGGTTGCCTTTTGCGTAGCGTAGATAGCAACGTTGCCCGAGCCGGAGATAACAACGGTCTTGCCCTTAAAGGAGCTGCCGTTAGCATTAAGCATATTTTCGGTGAAGTAGCAGAGCCCGTAGCCGGTAGCTTCGGTTCTTGCGAGAGAACCGCCGAAGGTTAAACCCTTGCCGGTTAAAACGCCTGCGAATTCGTTGCGGATTCTCTTGTATTGCCCGTACATGAAGCCGATTTCGCGGCCGCCTACGTTGATGTCGCCTGCGGGAACGTCGAGGTCGGAACCGATATGACGGCAGAGTTCAGTCATAAAGGATTGGCAGAAACGCATAACTTCGCCGTCGGATTTGCCCTTAGGGTCAAAGTCCGCGCCGCCCTTACCGCCGCCCATGGGGAGGGTTGTAAGGCTGTTCTTGAAAATCTGCTCAAAGCCCAAAAACTTAATAATTCCGAGGTAAACTGTGGGGTGGAAACGAAGACCGCCCTTGTAAGGACCGATTGCGGAGTTAAACTGAACGCGGAAGCCTCTGTTAACTTGAACCTTCCCGGAATCGTCAACCCAAGGAACACGGAACATTATTACGCGCTCCGGCTCAACTATACGCTCGAAAACGCCTGCCGAAACGAGGTCGGGACGTTTTTCTGCAACGGGCTCAAGGGATTCAAGAACTTCGGTTACCGCCTGAATAAATTCATCTTCGGCACGGTTTCTCTGCTTAACACGAGAAAGCAGATCGGATAAGTATTGATTTTTTAACGCCATTGTTAAAATCCTCCTTGGAATTATTAAACAAAGTATTTTATTTTTGTGCTTAAAGAAAAGCACTATTATAGTATACCATATCGCAGAAATTTTTGCAAGTATTTTTTGCAATATTTCAAAAATATTTTTCAAAACCGATAAAGCGGGGTAATAACTACTCCGAGAGTGAATTATTAACCGCCGAAACAAGAGCTGCAACAGAGGCGTCGATGATATCGGGGAGGACTCCCACGCCCCAATACTGCACGCCCCCGCGTTCGATACAGACGTACGCTGCCGCAAGGGAGCTTGAGCCCTTTGTGAGAGCGTGTTCGGTGTATGCCGTTAGGGTGTAGTCGATTTTAAGAGCGTCCTTAACCGCCTGTGAAACCGCGTCGAGACGACCGTTCCCGACAGCTTCACGCATTATAATTGTCTTACCGCGGGGAGTATTCATACCAGCACTAACAACAATTTCCGCCAATTTCCCGTCAATCAAATCAAAATTGTCACTTTTTTTCAATTTAACTTTCGCCTTCTTCCCGTCCATCTGGACGTAATGAACCTCGGTTATGTCGAAATATGTCTTTTTATTCACGAAGGTGTTATTAAAAATCCGCAAGACCTCGTCCGCCCGAAGCTCCCTGTGTCCCTTGTCAGACCAGTCTTTCATCAGCTTCCCGACGGTGTCGCGCATTTCGGTCGGGATATTATAGCCGAAATTTGTACTTAGGATATAGCCGACGCCGCCGCGCCCCGATTGGCTGTTAATGCGGATAACGTCCGCGTCGTATTCGCGCCCGATGTCGTGGGGGTCAACGGACAGATACGGCACATTCCAGAAGCTGTCGGGGTTTTCTTCGCGATACTTCATGCCCTTCGCGATTGCATCTTGGTGCGAACCCGAAAACGCCGCGAAGACCAAGGCACCGCTGTAGGGCTGCCGCTCGTTGATATTCATCCTTGTGAGTCTGCAATATTTTTCGGCAAGCTCGGGGAGATTAGAAAAGTCAAGCCCTGTCGTAACCCCTTGGCTGTACATATTCATCGCAAGGGTAACAATGTCAACATTCCCGGTGCGTTCCCCGTTCCCGAAAAGCGTTCCCTCAATCCGCTCCGCGCCGGCAAGAAGCCCCAATTCCGAATCGGCAACACCCGTTCCGCGGTCGTTGTGCGGGTGGAGCGAAACCGTTACCGCCTCGCGATTTTTCAGGTTTTTCGACATATACTCGACCTGACAGGCGTAGATATGCGGCATACTCTCTTCAACGGTCACGGGAAGGTTGATGATAAGCTTATTATCGGGCGTGGGGTTAATTACGTCGATCACAGCGTTGCAGACTTCGAGTGCGAATTCCGGCTCTGTCCCGGTAAAACTTTCGGGGGAATATTCAAAGCGAATGTTAACGCCCGGCTTCTCGAATTTCTGCTTTTCCTCTAAGGCAAGTTTCGCGCCGTCTACGGCAATTGCGGTAATTTCCTCGCGGGATTTACGGAAAACCTGTTCGCGCTGGGCGACGGAAGTTGAATTGTAAAGGTGGACGATAACGTTTTTCATTCCGTCGATTGCCTCAAAGGTGCGGCGGATAATGTGGTCGCGGGCTTGCGTTAAAACCTGAACCGTCACATCATCGGGAATGAGGTTTTTATCAATAAGCGTTCTGCAAAATGAAAACTCGGTTTCGGAAGCAGCCGGAAAGCCGATTTCGATCTCCTTAAAACCGATTTTTACGAGCATATCGAAAAATTCAATCTTTTCTTCAAGCGACATTGGAATAACAAGGGCTTGGTTGCCGTCGCGAAGGTCAACAGAACACCATATCGGCGGCTCCGTTACCCCCTCTTTTTTTACCCAATCGAAACTCTCCGCCGGAGGAAGGAAAAAACGCTTTTTATACTTCATATATAATTTTAACTCCGAAAAAACATTAACAGGGCGTGTTAAACGCCCGTATTATGTAATCTATATATTATAGTCAGTGTCTGCCGCCGCGATTGCCCCCGCGTTTGTCCCCTTGACGCTTTATGTCGCCTAATTTCTCGTCGGAGGTTTTCTTGAACGCGCTCATCATGTCTTCAAAGGTTGCAGGTTTCGGGGGTTGGCGGTTATTGCCGCGGTTTTGAGGGCGTTCGGGTTTTTCCGCCCTCTTTATTGAAAGAGCGATTTTTCCGTCGTCCGAGATGCTCATGACCATGACTTTTACCGTTTGTGAAACGGTTAGGACGTCGGAAATGTTCTCGACATATCTGTTTGCGACTTCGGAGATATGTACCATGCCGGAGGTACCGGGACTGGTTTCAACAAACGCACCGAATTTTGTTATGCCGGTGACCTTGCCGTCGTAAATTTTTCCTGTCAGAAGCTCCATATATGAAAGATTTCCTCTTCTAATTAATTGCCGCCGTTCCCGGAGTCGTAAAAGCGGCGTTCGTTAGGATAGGCGTAACCCAAGACTTCGGAGGCGATTCGTTCGATATAGGCGCGTTCGTCTGATTCGTTCAAGATACTTTCATATTCGCTGTTTAGCTTTTCAAGTTCGTTACATTCCTCGGTTAAGCGTTCGAGCTCGAGCCGTTTTTCTTCAAGTTCGGCTTGGCGAATTACAAAAGCCCCGACGCAAAAAATCGCAATCGACAGGGTGGCTACGGTTATTAAAGTGTTTAGCAACAAGCCGTTTTTGTTCTTTATCGGTGACTTCTTCACTTTTGTAAACTCCGAAGATAATTTGACATAATACTATTATAATGTAATGTTAAGAAAAAGTCAAATGTTTTTTAAGCGGGTTCGGTAGAATCGTTATTATGCCTAAAATTTTTCGTTAATTTTAGTATAAATGCCCATACAGAATCGAAGACTCGCTTTAGAAAAGCATGGATTTTGTCCGAAACAAAGCGGATCAATTTCGTAACAGAGTCGCCGATTGTAAGCGTTTCAATTAAAAATCCGCAAAGCGAGCCTATAAGAATGAAAAAGCGAATCTCCCCGCGTGCAAAAACAGCGGAGTATGTGAAGATTGTCAATGCGTAGATTAGGATAAATAAAAAATCGAGGACGTGGACGAGGAAACTTTTCCGCGCAGTTACAAAAACGGCACGAATAAGCCTTGTTGCATCGAAAACCACGCCGAGCGCAGCACCGACAACAACCGAGAGCAGAAAGAGTTCCGCCTGTTCGGTTACGGTGTAGAAAGTATCAAGCAGCATTTTTTACCTGAAAATTTTCGCTAAAAATGAAAGCGGAGTCTTCGCTTCGCCGTACACAACCGAGTCAATCTGCCCTTCAATATTCATCTCGCCCGAGTCGGTCGAAAGGTCGGAGACGTGAAGGTCAGAACCCTTTATTGTCATTTCGCCGAGGGTTGTGTATATATGCACAATGTCCTCGTCGAACCGGTCAACATCGGTTACGCCGGATATTGACATTTTGCGCCTTGATTCTAAAATGATATTGTGATAAACTCCCGCCTTGTCCATGAGAAGTCCCCCTTTTGCAATTCTTTGTAAGTTAACATTCTGATAAAATGTATGCCGGAAAATTTATTTTTATAACCTGTTGTGTTTTCATTCAAAATAGTGTATAATTAACTTGAGGTGACTGTAAAAATGATTGAGACTAAAGTTATGACCACCGATAAAAAGGTTAAAATTTCCAAGGAAGTTATTAAGAAGATTTGCGAATCCGCACTTTCGGAGTCGGGGGAAATGTCGGTTCAATATGACAGGAAGATAGGATTCACCGACATTTTCGGGCAGAAGGCGGACTCCTTCGCGAGCGTACATTTTAACGACGATTCGGCGGAGATAAGCCTATCCGTTACCGTCAGCCCCAACTGCAAGGCGTTCGACGTTTCCGAAGCCATTCAAAAGCAGATTATCGAAGACGTGCGAAGCATGACGGGACTCACCGTATCGAAGGTTAACATCATCATCTCCGGGATTACACCGGAAAAGAAGGAGAAAAAATGAGTTCCCCCGATGTAAAACCTGTTACCGAAAAGAATATGCACGACCGCGAAGCCGTTTTCTACCTTGTTTTTGAAAGCCTTTTCGGGATTTATTCCCCGCGTGAAATTTTAGACGCCGCGTATGCTGCCGATAATTTCAATATGAATGAAGATATTGAAGAAAAGTTTTTAAAGATTGCCGAACACGGCGAGGAGCTTGACGGCATTATCGCTTCCGCTTCCGAAAAACGAAAATTCGCCCGCGTTCCGAAAATCTCCGTCGCGATACTCCGCGTCGCGCTTTTTGAAATTATCTTCGACGATAAAATTCACGAAAACATATCCGTCTCCGAGGCTGTTCGTTTCGCGGAAGATTTCGCGTCCGAACAGGACGTTAAGTTTATTAACGGGGTCTTGGGCGGATACCTTCGGGCTAAGAAAAATGCTGTACTTAGGTCTTGATACGAGCAATTATACCACTTCCGCGGCGGTTTACGATAGTGAAACGGGACAAGTTTACATGGCGGGAAAGCTCCTTCCGGTAAAGCCCGGTGAGCTTGGAGTTCGCCAGTCGGACGCCCTCTTTCACCACACCGTGCAGCTTCCCGGGGTGGTTGCGGAGGCGATGGGGGTTCGTGAAAACATCGCCGCTGTCGGCGTTTCCTCGCGTCCTCGGAATATCGAAGGCTCTTATATGCCCTGCTTTTTAGCGGGGGTGACTGCCGCCGAAATTTTAGGTTCGGTTAGTAAAATTCCCGTTCACAAAACCTCCCATCAGGTCGGGCATATCCTTGCCGCGCTTTACTCTGTCGGGCGGCATGACTTGGTAAATACAAAATTTAACGCTCTTCATATAAGCGGCGGAACGACCGATATGCTTCTTTGTACGCCTGATGAAGACGAGATTATTCGCTGCGAAATTGTAGCTGCGTCGGCTGACCTTAAAGCCGGACAGCTTGTTGACAGGGTTGGGGTTATGCTCGGGCTTAAATTTCCTTGCGGACCTGAACTTGAAAAGCTTGCAACAGGCGGCGATTCGCTAATAAAGATTGACGTTCCGACAAAGAACGGCAATCCTTGTTTTTCCGGCGCGGAAAATAAGTGCAGAAAGATGCTTGAAGACAATGTTCCGCCCTCGATTATTGCGCATTACGCCCTCGAATATATCGAAACGGCACTGATGAAGATGATAGCTTTTCATGCTTCCTGCGATACTATAGTTTTCGCGGGGGGGGTTATGTCGAACAGAATGATTCGCGAGAGTTTGGAAAAAATGGGCAGAGAGAAGCTCTTCGCCGCACCGGGTTATTCCTCCGATAACGCCGTAGGAGCGGCAATTTACGCATATTTGAAAGAAACGAAATGAAAACAGTTATAACGGTCGCCGAGCTTAACCGCTATCTTGCGGCACGATTTAAAGAAGATAAGATTCTGCGTGAGGTTTATGTTAAGGGCGAAATTTCCAATTTTGCGCGGCATGATAAATCCAGACATCTTTATTTTACGCTAAAAGACTCCGACGCCGCCGTAAAAGCACAGATGCCTTTTTACAGTGCCGATAAACTCGGCTTTTCGCCCGAAAACGGCATGAGCGTAATTGTTACCGGGTATGTCGAGATTTACGAGAAGGCAGGCGATTACAGGCTTTACTGCACCGATATTGTCCCCGACGGCATCGGTAAGCTTTCCGCCGCCTATGAACAGCTAAAGAACAAACTTTCTCACGAGGGTTTATTTGACGCGGAAAAAAAGAAGCCGCTCCCCCCTTACCCTGAAAAAATCGGGGTTATAACCTCCGAGGGTGCGGCGGCGTTACAAGATATGATTGCGGTACTTCGCCGTCGTGCGCCTTATATTTCGATATCCCTTTACAAAACGGCTGTACAGGGTGCAACAGCGGCGAAAAACATCACCGAGCAGATTAAAATCGCCGATGAAAGCAATGAGGATTTGTTAATTTTAGGCAGGGGCGGCGGCTCTTACGAAGACCTGTTCCCCTTTTCGGACGAAACGGTAGTACGGGCGGTCGCGGGAACAAAAACCCCGATAATATCCGCCGTCGGGCACGAAACCGATAATCCCCTCTGCGACTTTGCCGCAGACCTTCGCGCCCCGACGCCCTCCGCCGCTGCCGAACTTGCGGTGAAGGATACCGTTCATATCCTCATGAACCTTGAAAATATACGACAAAACCTTTACGGAATTTGCGCCGGAAAGATTAGCAGGTATGATGACGATTTGGGGAAAAAAGAGTCGGCGATAAAAGCATTATTGCCGACCGCTCGAATTGCCCGTTACAGCAGCGAAATTGAAAAGCGGGAAGAATTTTTCCGCACGAAAATTGCCGCAAAACTAAGTGAGAAGGAATATAGGTTAAACCTGCTTATGGGAAAAGTTGACAATCTATCACCATTGAAACTTCTCTCGCGGGGCTACGCGATAACCGAAAAGGACGGCAGCGTCATAACCTCCGCGAAAAAACTTGCGGCGGGGGACGATATTATATTAATTTACTCGGACGGAAAAAGGAAAGCGAGGGTCTTAGATGACTGAGAAGAGTTTAGAAGAAATTTTTGCGGAACTTGACGCGATTACGAAGCAGATGGAAAAAAGCGGTTTAGCACTTGACGAGTCGCTAAAGCTATACAAAGCGGCGGTTTCTGCAATCGAAATTGCAAAGGAAAAATTAAGAGCCGCTAAGGCTGAAATTGACGCGGTTGAGGCAGAATAGAATTTGCAGGTGGAAAATGGAAAGATTTGAAAAGGTTATTGCCGATAGACTTAATGCGGAGCTTGAGGGTGTTCACCCGCTTATTGCCGATGCGGTTAAATATGCGGTGCTTGGCGGCGGGAAGAGACTTCGCCCGCAGCTTGTTTACGAATTTTGTAAGATGTGCGGAGGGCGTTATGAGGACGCGGATTCTGCGGCGGTTGCAATTGAACTGATTCAAAGCTATTCACTCATTCACGATGACCTGCCCTGCATGGACGACGACGAAACACGCCGCGGGAAGCCGTCTTGCCATATCGTCTACGGGGAGGCTGTCGCGCTTCTTGCCGGGGACGCGCTCGGTTCGCTTGCCGCCTCCGTTATTACGAACGACAAAAGCCTTTCCGACGCGCAAAAAGTGCGTATGATATCAGTTATAAACAATCTTTCGGGGATTCGCGGAATGATCGGCGGACAGGTTTTAGACATGATTTACGGCGAAAGCAACAACCCCTACAGGCTGATAAATGCGCTCGGCGAACC
>JAISGY010000049.1 GCA_031262835.1 Ruminococcus sp. | reverse complement strand
AGTCTTCTTCTAACATTATACCTGTGGATTTCGTTTTAGTCAAGCAAAGAAAAACAACAATCGCAAGGATAGCTGTTTCAGCAATTTCTTCCTTGCGATTACTATTATACGAGGAATATTCAATGGATAATAACAAGCCTGAATTCCCGCAAGACAATTTGAAACACGGAGACAATAAAAGCTACGAAATAGGGAGAAGCGCGGAAGAAAAGTTTTTTTTCGCCGCGCAAACTCTTAACAGCGATTACCATGTGATTTACAGCAAATCTTGGCAATATCACGTAAACGGTTACGACTACGCCGGAGAAGCCGATTTTATTATTTTCCGTAAGGGTTACGGCTTTATTGTCGTTGAGTGCAAGGCGAACGAGGATTTAAGCGAAGACGTACGAGCTAAGGCTGTCGGACAAGCTTGGAAATCATGCTATGTTATAAAGGACGCATACATAAAGAGCAAGGTTAAAGCTTTCGAGGATGAATACGGCGCAGAACGCGCCCGCGAGTGGGAAAAGAATACCTATTTCGAGGGGCTTTACGGTCATGCAATCGTAACACCGAATGCTCCTATAACGGATAAACCGGGACTCATTGACCCGAGGCTTTGGATTGACAAATATGATTTCGACGTGGACGACGGTTATAAAAAATTTAGGGCGAAGATTGCAGGTATATTCAAGTTTTACGATGAGCGGGCATTATATGACTCAACACCTAAATATTACAAAGGTCTGCTTGAAGTTATAGAGCAGTATCAAAGCGATTATACCGACAGCCATACCGGTCACGTTAATTTCGCGGAGAAAAGAAGACAATTTGGTGAGAGTATCGAAAGTGACGTCGAGGGTTGCCTAAAATTTGTTACAGCGACCGCAGCCCTTAATGCGGAGTATCTTCTTGACATTACGGAGAAACACCAAAAGGCGATTGATGAATTTATATTCATTCAGGACATGGTTGCAAAACTTATCCGCCGCAATCAATTCGTTCTTATAGACAGTCCCGCCGGCACGGGAAAAACCTACCTTATGATTAAAGCCCTTGTGCTTGCGGTTGAAGAAAAGATAGAAGAACTTAAGGGAAAAACCAATATAGAAGCGGTATTAGAGTTACAAGCATTAAATCAAGGCAAGCTGAGAACGCTCTTGTATGTATGCAGTACGCTGCGGTTGAGAAAATTTGTTAAAGCGTACATGGAAAAGCATTACAAGGATATTGTAAACAAGATTAAATTTTACTCGCTTTATACAGATGATAAAGATGAAATAAATTATTTAGAATTGATGGCACAGAATGGTCAGAAATTAGATTTCATCTGTGTTGACGAAGGGCAGGATTTTCCTTTATCTAAAGTCGAAACAATAAAAGAGCTTCTCGACAGTGATTCCAAGCTCTGGGTTTTCGCGGACAGCCAACAGTTTACTTACAACACACTCGAGGTGAAAAAGTCGGATTACGCTGCGGAGGAGGTAAAAAAATGCTGGTTTCCGGAAGAGGACGTGTATACCGATTATTCCGCTGACTTTACGGTACGTAACACAAAAGCAATCGCCGACTATATTACGAAAACGTTATCAAAAAGTATTGACGAATATAATAAAGACTGCGGCGATGCTTCCAAGATAGATAAGGAACGTTACACCCTTAAAACGCTACCGAATTTTCCGCAGGGGCTTCCGGTAACATATAAGGATTTTCCCTATATACGCAAAAACACGTACCCGGAAGTCTTCGACTATGTCGAAAAAACAATCGAAGAGCTGACCGCACAGGGAATAGAGCCGAAAGATATTTTCGTTACGACCGACTGTAAAAAACTAATAAGTCTGCTTGGCGGTAAAACTACCATAAACGGCTACTCCTTCGGCAGACAAACCCCTGAGCAGTCTGACAAGGAATTTATCGATTTTGAACACGCGAGTAATTTAAAAGGCATAGAAAGTCAAGTCGTTATAAACATTACATTTAAGGGGGGTTATCGCGACTCCAAGGCTTACCCCAAGGAGTTTGAACATTATATTAACCGCCGCTACGCCTCTCTATCCCGCGCAAGATTCCTTCTCTACGATATAGAAATCGGGAATTTCAGACCCTACTGATAGGTGCTATATGAAAAAAGTACAAGTCAAGCTTTTAATACTTATAGTCCTGATACTTGCCGTGTCAACTGCGGGCTGTAAAAATGTTCAACAACCGATTGTATTTAAAAATGCTTACCCCATTTTAGAAACCATGACCCTTGAAGACAAGGTATACCAGATGATGGTTATATCGGCGAGCGAGGTAAAGGACGACAGCATCAACTTCGGCGGAATTGTTTATTTTAAGAAGGATATCGGAACGATTGCCGAAACGCAGGCTAAACTTGAGGCGGCTAAAAGCGGCAAGAAAATACCTCCTCTGCTTGCGGTAGACGAAGAGGGCGGGCGGGTTTCGCGCCTTAAGGACCTTTACCCCGAACTCGGGTATGAGCCCCTACCCCCAATGGCTGAGATTACCGACGACGGGACAAAAACGGGGCAGACTTTAGCCGATGTTTTAAATAAAGTCGGGTTTAATACCGACTTCGCGCCGGTTGCCGACGTCGGGCAGGACAGCGAAGCAATCGGCAACAGAGCCTTTTCAACCGACCCTGAAATCGCGTCCGAAAAGGTAACAAACGTAGTTAAAGCACTTGCAAGCAGGAATATTATTTCATCCCTCAAACACTTCCCCGGGCACGGTTCCGCCCTTGCCGATACGCACGAGGGTATGTCGATTACCGAAAAGAGCAGGGAGGGTTTTGAGACCGTCGATTTTCTGCCGTTTGAAGCGGGGATTAAGGCGGGCGCGGATATGATTATGACCGCGCATATTACCGCTCCTTCTCTCGACCCCGAAAGCGTTCCCGCGACCTTTTCAAAACCGATTTTGACCGACATTTTAAGGGGACAACTCGGCTTTGAAGGCGTTATTATAACCGACGCGCTCGGTATGGGCGCGGTTGCGGAGATGGGAGCGGAAGGCTGTATTAAGGCAATTGAGGCGGGGGTTGATATCCTCCTTATGCCGGTGGATTATACTGCGGCGAAGGATGCAATTATTGAAGCTGTTAATTCCGGGCGGATTTCGGAGGAACGGATTAACGAAAGCGTTTTGCGGATTCTGAAGATGAAAGAGAAACACGGTTTGATATAAATAAATTGCGCGGCAAGAGATTTCTTGCCGCGCTTTAATTTCACCTTGCAATCCTTGCTCCGCCGCCGGTAATAACCGCCTCAACCTCCGCAAGGCTCGCCATGGAGGTATCGCCGGGGGTTGTCATTGCGAGGGCACCGTGGGCTATGCCGTAGTTTAATGCGGAATCGAGGGCTTTCCCCGTTAAGAGCCCGTAGATAAGCCCGGAAGCGAAGCTGTCGCCGCCGCCCACGCGGTCGAGTATCTCAAGTGTCGGGAATTCCATTCCGCGGTATAGATTCTTCCCGTCCGATAAAACCGCCGTCCAGCCGTTAACCCCCGCGCTCTTGACGGTGCGGAGCGTTGAAGCAATAATCTTAAAATTCGGGTAGTCGCAAAAAGCCCTGTCAATCATCTTTTCGTAGCCGTCAAGGTTCAGGTCGGAAAAACTGTTGCCCTCAATCTCGTACCCCAAACAGGCGGTAAAATCCTCTTCGTTCCCAATCATAACGTCAACGTATCGCGCAATCTCCCTACAAACCTCCCTGCAAGCTTCCAGTCCTCCGCGTTCTTTCCAGAGCGAGGGGCGGTAGTTAAGGTCGAAACTGACGGTAATGCCGTTTTCACGCGCCGATTTTACAGCCGCAATTGCCGTCTCAGCCGTTATATCCGAGAGCCCCGCGAAGATTCCGCCGGTGTGGAAAAAGCGGGTTTTTATATCCCTAAAATCAATATCGCGGATTTGCGAAACAGCGGTATAAGCCCTGTCGGAGACGGACTTTGCGCCCCTTATCCCGAAACCGCGCTCAACGAAATTAAGCCCGTTTCGCGCCGCCCTACCAATGCCGTCAAAGGGCAGCCACCGTATAAAGCGCGTGTCAACCCCGCCCTGCAAGATAAGGTCTTCGCAGAGCCGCCCGACGTCGTTATCGGCAAAGGCAGTTATAATCGCGGTCTTCATGTTAAAACATCGTCTCAACCCCCGCGCCACATTGTATTCGCCGCCGCCCTCCCAGACGTTAAAACTCCGGGCAGTTTTAATTCTTCCTTCACCCGGGTCGAACCGAAGCATAACCTCCCCAAGCGCAACAAGATCAAACATAAAAATATCTCTTCTCCCGTTTACTTTTAACAATCAGAGCCGCCGCTTTTGACAATTCGGTTATTTTTTTGTAATCGTCCGTCTTAAACATAAACGACCCGCCGCAACAAAAAACAGTGCTGATGCTAAGATAATCCGCAAGATTTTCAAGGTCAATCCCGCCCGTGGGCATGAATTTTACATCGGGGAAAACCGCCGAAATTGCTTTGAGGTAATTTACACCGCCCGCCTGTTTCGCCGGGAAAAATTTAACCGCTGTTACTCCGTTTTCCATTGCGGTTATAACTTCTGTAGCCGTCGCAACGCCGGGAATTAAGGGGATTTTTGCGGCGTTACATTCCTTTATAAGCGGCAGCGACAAGCCCGGACTTACGACAAATGACGCGCCCGCTCTTGCCGCGGTTTCCGCCTGTTCGCCCGTTAAAATCGTCCCCGCGCCGATTAACATTTCGGGGAAGTTTTCGTGAATGAGTTCAATCGACTTTGCCGCAGTCGGAGTGCGGAAAGTTACCTCAATGCAGTCGATTCCACCCTCTAAAATTGCCGCCGCGAGAGGGACTGCCGTTTTTTCGTCTTTTATAACCGCAACCGGAACGATTCCGTTAACATAAAGCGTTCCGAAGTAGGTTTTATCCATCTTTACCTCTCAAATAGTTTTTTCGCATTACCATAACATAAATCCGCAATAAATTCGCCGAGAAATTTTTCGTCGTTCGGGTACAAACCCTCTTCCACCCACGTTCCGACGGTATCGCATAAAATCCGGCGGAAGTATTCATGGCGGCTGTATGAAAGGAAGCTCCTGCTGTCGGTAACCATTCCGGGGAAGTTCCCGAGGACGCCGTACGCCGCCATATCGGTAAGCTGTCTGCGGATTCCGTCCTCCGTGTCGTTGAACCACCACGCCGGTCCCTGTACAGTGTTTTTGAAACTTCCGGCAATGGTATTTACAAGCGCGTTGTCGTTCGGATTAAGTGAAAAAACAATCGTCCGCAAGGGTGAACATTTATCAAGAAGGTCAACGAGCCCGGCGAGCGAAGGCGCGGGATTAATTACGTCAAACCCCGTGTCAGCGGTTAATTGTCGGCTGTTAACATTCCGCTTAACCCCAACATGAATGAGATTTGTCATATCGTTTTTGTGGTAACAATCGCATAAAAACGCCATGATGTTTTTACGGAAAAGATTCGCTTCATTGGCGGTTACAGCCTCTTTTTTTCGTGCTTTAACAAAAATCAATTCCGCCGTTTTGTCGTCGCAACACCCTTCAAAAAGCGCGTCAACGCCATGGTCTGCGATTCTGCATCCTGCTTCTGCAAAATCTTTTACACGCTTTTTGAGTGCCTGTTTGAGTTCGTCAACGTTATGCGGCCCAAGAGCGTCAATATAATCGTTCCAGCCGGGTTTCTCGATGTTGTAGGCATTGTCCGGGCGAAAAGACGGTAAAACCTTAACCGCATATTCCGACAACTTTTTATGGCAGGAAAGGTCTGTTAACGGGTCGTCGGTTGTGCAGATTACCTCGGCGTTCGAGCGGCGGATAATTTCTCTGACCGACAAATCCGAAAGTTTCTCATTACAACTGTCCCAAATCGCCTTCGCGTTTTCCGCGTTAATTATAAGATCGCAGTCGAAATATCTTTTAAGTTCAAGATGCGAAAAGTGGTAAACGGGGTTGCCCATAGCGTAGGGAAGGGCGGCGCAAAACGCCTTGAAGCGGTCGAACGCGTCGGTGTTAGCCCCGGTAACAAGCTCCTCCGGTACCCCCCTCGCCCGCATAATCCGCCATTTGTAGTGGTCGTGCGATAACCAGAGCTCGGTAAGGTTTTTAAAATGCTTGTCCTCAAGTATTTCCGCCGCCGGGACGTGACTGTGGTAATCGATTATCGGCAGGTTTTTTGCGTAATCTTCGTAAAGTCTAACCGCCGTTTTACTATGCAGTAAAAACTCATCACACAAGAATTTCTTCATTGTTAACCCCTTTTATTGTATCTCTAACGGCGTTTTTGCCCTTGCACATTGACTTATAATACGCGATAATTTTATCATAAAGCGGGGTCTTCGTAAGGTCTAAACCGAAGATGTTTTCATTCGACAAAAGCTCCTCGGGGGTAGAACCGCGAAGGTAGTCCGCGAGCGGGTCGGGGCTGAGTTCAAAGGCGTTTCCGTTATCATCAACCGCCGTAAGATAACGAAGAAAACCCGCGTAGACAAGCGGGATAAATTTAAGGCTTTCTACATCGCCGTTTTTAAGATAATATTTAACCGTCTCACCGAAACGCACGGCGAGTTTTTGCGAAGTATCGGAGGCAATCCGCTGCGGCGAATCGGGGAGGGAAGAGTTTTTAAGCCGCACATTTATAACCGTCTCCGCGAACTCGCGAGGGTTAATAATAACAGGGTCGGAAACGGTCGGGAGGCACTCGTTATAACTCAAGTTTTCGACTAATAAAAGCAGGTCGGGGTCCTTCATTTCGTCCGAGATTTTCGTGTATGAAAGAAGGCAGCCGAAAAGCGCGAGGCAAGTATGGATAGGATTTAGCAGTGCAGAGACCTTCATCTTTTCGACCTTTTTTACCGTCTCTTTATCGGTATAAATTACGCCGAAATCTTCAAGCGGCAGTTTCCCATTCGGAAAGTTGTCCTCGACTATAAAATATTCGGTTTCTTCGGCGTTGACGAAGGGGGCTATGTAGGTGTTTTTCGCGGTTAAAATCGGGGCAATGTCTTCAATATCTGAAAGAAGGCTTAAAAACTCGGGGTTTGGGCGGGGGGTAATCTTGTCTATCATAGTCTGCGGGAAGGATATTTTTTCATCAATATATTTTACAAAACCGACTTTAGAACTCCCGTTTTTCTCCCAAGCTTCGGCGAATATGCGGATGCAGTTTTTGAGCTTTTCGCCGTTGTCGGAGCAGTTGTCCGCGCTCACCATTGCGAGTGGAAACCCTGTCAGAAACCGTTTGTAAAGAAGCGCGGAAACTGCGTGGAACAAGTTATTATCGGTCCGGGGCGCGTAGCCCTTTTCGGTAATTGTGAAGGTAACCATTTTGAGGGAAGGGGCGGTGAAAATGCCGCTTAGTTTATCGTCCGAGAGTAAAAGCGAATCGGAAACGCTGCCGATAACTGTTTTTACGGGCTTTTTGGAAGACCAAGTTAAGTAAACCGATAAGTTATCGTGCGGGCGGTAAGTTTTCGTAATTATTTCGGGGTCGTAGCCTTCTACGGCAATAATTCCGGTTTTAAGTTTGCCGGCGTTTATGGCTCTCCCCGCAACATTTGCGAGGTAGGCGCGGAAGATGTTGCCCGCGCCGAAGTGAACCCATTCGGGGGTTTCGGCGGTTTTTCGGGCAATAATTTCGGGGTCAAATTCCGGTAAAATAAAGCCTTGCTCTTCCCAAGACTTACGATTTTTCAAGCCTTCATATGTAAGTTTCATTATTGATTCCATTCCTTGTTTCCCTCGCCTACGGCGGGGGAAACGATATTTACCTTTAAAACCGCCCGTCTTTACATCAACGGGCGGTTTATTCTTCTTACCATCGGTCTGCCCGAAACTTCGGAACCGAATCGCTAACCTATGCTTTTGGAGTCACTCCCTTATAACTTTTCGTAAGGACGATGCCTAAATAAAATTCTCATAATACGCACCTCCATTTCGGAGTAAAGGGCCTCTCCGTTTTCGGAGACTGACGGCGGGGGCTATTCTTCCCCCCGAAAAACATTACCGTTTCCGTCACAGGTTTTTGACTATGCCATGGGCTTTTACCCGCTTTCGCAAATTTAGTGGGTTGACGTTAATTAAACCTTTCCATGGGCGTGTACCCGCTTTCGCAAAAATTGTGGGTTGACGTTAATTAAACCTTTCCATGGGCTTTTACCCGCTTTCGCAAAAATTAGGGTTAACTTTAATCAACAGTGTCCATGGGCTTTTACCCGCTTTCGCAAAATTTGGTGTTTATCTATGCAAGCTCGTTTTTGACGGGCTCTATAGATCAAAACTTCGGGGGTTTTGGGTAAAACGAAAACCGATTCGACGGAATAACCACTTCCGTTTTATCGGCTCACAAGTTTTCTGAATTCATCATTCGCCTATGGGCGCGTTCCTTGTATCGCGTTTACGCGATAGCTAAAGGAACATTCAGATCAGAATGTTTGACTGCGAGCCGCCGAAGCTTTGAAAAAACTGCACACCGATTGTATCGTTCATGGGACTCGCCTGCCTTTCATACTCGGGATCAAAACGGTTCGCCTTGGACCTTCGCCACCCGATTATTAAACATTGATCTTTCGCACTTGGCTTTCGCACCCGGCGTTGTTCTTTGTTCTGTTTACATGATACCACATTGCTATAGGTTTGTCAAGTGTTTTTTGAAAAAAATATAGCTAAACTTTAGGTTTTTATTTGTGCAATTTGCACAAATTGAGTTAAGAAAATACGCTCTTTTTCGACGCGATATAATTTTACCACAAATCCGTAAAAATATTCCCGTCTGTTTTGTGCAAAATTACAATTGAATTTGCGATAAATATAGTATATAATGGATAGGAACATGAAAGTGAGTTGTGTTCCCCCGCCGGAGGCGGGGGGAACACGATAAAAAAACATTTCATTGCTATATATGCCGTATTCGCGGCGGAATGGAGCTTAAAATGTTTTATATCGATCCGGTTTATATCGTGCTGGTGCTGCCGGCGGTTTTATTCGCGATAATCTGTCAGATTGCCGTTAAGAGCACCTTTAACAAGTACAACAAAATCGAAAGTCGTTCACGGCTTACGGGGGAGCAGGCGGCGCGGCGAATCCTCGACTCATGCGGTTTGCAAAGGGTTCCGATTGAACGCGTGAGCGGGAAACTTTCCGACCATTTCGACCCTGTTTCAAACGTCCTTCGGCTTTCCGACGAGGTTTACAGCGGGAGGGGAATCGGCGCGATCGGCGTCGCCGCCCACGAAACCGGGCACGCGGTGCAGTATTCCCTCGGTTACAGCCCGATGAAGCTTCGCGGTAACATTATCGGCGTTACAAATATCGGGAGCAAGCTTGCCATTCCGCTTATATTCGCAGGGCTGCTTCTTGAGTATTTTATACATTTCGGGATAGTTTTCGCTTATATCGGCGTTATTTTCTTCGCGCTCTCCGTTGTGTTCCAGCTTGTGACGCTGCCGGTTGAATTCGACGCTTCAAACCGCGCAATCGGCTTCCTTGAGTCGGACGACATTTTAGAGCGCGACGAGATAGGCGGCGCAAGAAAGGTCTTAACCGCCGCCGCAATGACGTACGTTGCCGCGCTTGCTGTGTCAATTATGCAGCTTTTAAGATTGCTTTTATTGGTCAGCGGCAGGCGAAGATAATTATATTTTAGAAATCTATTGCATACCGCGAAAATTTATGTTATAATGAAGTTAGAAATTAAAACGAATCGGAGCTTAAAATGGATAACGAATCTTTATTTTACACCCTTGTTGACGATGACGGAGTTGAGACGGAGTTTGAACTTTTAACGACCCTTGAATATGAGGGTGCGAAATACTACGCAATGTGTGCGGTTGACGGCGATGAAGACGAGCTTGAAGCCGAATTCGACGTCCTTCGCGAAGACACCGACGAAGACGGCGAACAGATTTTAGTTACCCTCGAAGACGACGACCTCAGGACTAAAATCGGCGAGATGTTCGCGCAGATGTTAAACGAAGAGGACGAAGATTAAATCGGGCGAAATGACGTAAAACAAACGGAGGAAGCGGATGGAACTTAAGCTTATTTCGATAGTGCTTGGCATCTTTACTTTGCTTTCTTCCGCCGCGACAGGCTTCGCCGAAAAGACCGAAGCGGAGACGGTGCGGCAGCAAATTGCGGTTATGTCCGACGTCCCCGAGCGGCAATTTGACGGCTACACGATTAAGGAATACATAAAGTCTTACGAAGGTTACAAAAAGCCGGCGGTGCGGGGGGGCAAAGGGGGCAAGACCCTTTTGGACGTTCCGCTTATAAACCAATATCCCGACCTTCCCGTCGGCTGTGAGATTGCCTCCGCCGTCGCGATTACCGAATATAACGGCAACAAAATCTCGCTCACCGACTACACCGACCGCTTCATTACATACGACGAGAATTTTTACCACGACGCGGACGGGACCTTGCGCGGACCCGACCCGGCAGAGGTTTTTGTCGGGGACCCGTACGGCTGGGGGTACGGCTGCTATCCTCCCGTTCTTGCTAAGTTTATGAACAAGGCGTTTTCCGCCCTCGGTGAGGACTTTACTGCCCACGCCGTTACGGGGCTTTCGGAAGATGAACTTACGACTCTTGTTAATGGCGGCGTTCCTGTCATGGTCTGGGCTTCGCTCGATATGGAGGCGTTCGATTACTCCGAGCCTTCCGTCTGGAAGGTTCTTGAAACCGACCGTGACCTGACTTGGTACAAAGGCTCTCACACCCTCGTCCTCTGTGGGGCAGATGATAAGAGTTTCTACTTCATGGACCCGAACGACAAGACCGAAATTACCGCCTACAGCCGCGACCTCTTCATGCGCCGCTATTCCGAAGCCGGCGCGAGAGCGATTATTGTTAAAAGATGATATTAGCTTTACATTCTTGTTGCGCGCCTTGTTCAACGTACAGCCTTGAATACCTGTCGCCGGACTACGATATAAGCATATTCTTTTATAACCCCAACATACTGCCGGAGGCTGAATATCAAAAACGCCTTTCGGAACTTAAGCGGCTTGTCGGGTACTATGACAACATTAGCTTAACCGTCGGCGAATACGACCCCGAACGGTTTTTGGCGTTAACAGCCGGACTTCGTGACGAACCCGAGGGCGGGAGACGCTGCGAAATCTGCATAAAACACCGCCTTGAAATGACGGCGCGTTTTGCGAAGTCGGTTGATGCGGACTGCTTTTCGACGACGCTTACAATCAGCCCGCACAAGAACGCCGAGTTCATAAACGCTTGTCAGGCGGAGCTTGAGGGCGTTTACGGCGTACGTTCCCTCCCGCTTAATCTGAAAAAGAAGAACGGCTACCTTCGCTCGATTGAACTGTCGAAGAAGTACAATATCTACCGGCAAAATTATTGCGGTTGTAATTTTAATGAAAAATAAACTCTCCCTCCGCGCAAAAATAAATATCGGAATCGGCATATTCGCTGTCCTATGGAGCCTTTTGTGGGCGGGGTTTCCGCTTCTTTGGAACGCAGTTTTCATGTCGGATATTATTGGCTCAAATGTTTACGTGCTGATGTTCTGTCTCGTTTCGGCTTTCCTGCCCCAAAGTCTTTTCGGAGCTATATGGCGGATTAAATTCAACCTCTTTCTCCCGACACTCGTTTCCGCAGTGTTTTTAGTAGGCTCGGTCTATATCTACTCGGTTTTTTTCTACAGCGAAAAGCCGTGGATAATTATTCTCTACATCGTCTTAACGGCAGTCCCGAACCTCATTATAATCAAGCTGTCGAAATCTGCCGACCCGGAAGTCAAGCTCTCGTTAATAAAGCGCAAGCCGGTTTTAGCGGTCTCCTACGCGCTTCTCTTAACATTTACGGAAAATCTTCTTGCTCTCCTTATTTTCGTAATTTCTAAAAATGTGTTCATTTCAACTATGAGATAAAAGGCGGTGTTTGTATGGGCGGTATCGTTGGAGTTTTAGGCGGCAGCGCAGTTTATGCGGCAATTTCCGGCGTTAGGCGTACCCCGGTTGTTCAAAAAAGCGAAAACAAACCCATAACAACAGCCGAATATAACCGCAGGTTCGATAGATTTGAGTTGACGGGGACAGAAAAGGGCGAAAAGGGCGGCAAGGCGGCAGAAGGCAGCAAGGCAGGGGGCAGCGACAAAACCTCCGCAGAGTGCCAGACTTGCGCGAACCGCAAGTACGTTGACGGTTCAAACGACCCCGGCGTTTCCTTCAAGACCCCTACAAGCGTTGACCCGGACGCAGCGGCTTCCGCCGTCCGTTCCCACGAATACGAGCACGTAAAAAACAACGCCGCAGAAGCGGAAGAAAAGGGCTTAACAGCGCACAGCTCCGTCTCAATCCATACTGCAATCTGCCCCGAATGTGGGAAGGTTTACGTCTCCGGCGGGACGACTACTACAACTTTTTCGCCGAAAAAAGATAACGACCTTGCGAAGAAGTTCGCAGTCGGGATAGAAGACCAAAGCAATAAAAAAACACAAGAGTTTGCCGCTTGAATATAATGTAAATAAAAGTCGAAGGAGATTTTTATGAAGAAGGGTATCAAGAAGAAGCTCTTGCTGCTGTCGGCTGCCGCGTCGATAGGCATGGCGGCATTATGTATCTTTGTATGTATATGCGCAGGTTCCGTCAAGGCGGCGAACCCTGATATGGCGAATGTTTCCGCGCTTAACTTGATTATAGTTTTAAGCATTGTCTTCACTGTAATCTTTACCGGCGTTTTAATAACATTAGCGATATTAATTGCAAACAGCATTATTTCGCCCGTTAATATGTTAACGCAGTTCATTAAGGTTGTAACATACGACGGGCAGGTTGTGTTCCCGCCCGAAAGTTGGGTTATCGCAAGAAAGATGGCGCAGGCGGAAGACGAGACGGGTGCGGCATTTGCCGCGCTTAACGACATGGTTTTGCGCTTTGAAAAAATCGCACTTCTCCTCGAAAATATTGCGCACGGCGATTTTACCGTAGAGTGGAAAAGCCTCGGAAAGAACGACCTTATCGGCAATTCAATAATTACCGTTGTCACAGACCTGAATCGGGTGTTGTCTGAAATACAAGGCGTTACGAACGAGGTTAAGAGCGGCGCAGACCAGATCAGCGAAATTTCAAGAACCCTCGCACAGGGTTCAAGCGAACAGGCGGCGACGGTTGAACAGCTTTCCGCTTCAATTGATGAAATTTCGCTTAAAACGAAGGACAGCACAGAGCTTGCCGGGAATGCCGCGAAGCTCTCGGATAACGTTATGGAACACGCCGAAAAGGGCAGCGAGCAGATGGGACGGCTTACAACCGCTGTTGACGACATAACCGCCGCTTCCCGCGATATAAGCAAGATAATCAAGGTAATCGACGACATTGCGTTCCAGACGAACATTTTAGCCCTCAATGCCGCTGTCGAAGCAGCCCGTGCAGGCGAGGCGGGAAAAGGGTTCGCCGTTGTTGCGGACGAGGTAAGAAACCTTGCGAGCAAGTCGGCAACCGCCGCGAAAGAGACGGAGACGCTCATAGAAAACTCAATGAAGAAGGCGGAACTCGGCTCTGACATTGCGAAAGAAACGGCAGTTTCACTCGGCGAGATGGTCTCGGGAATAACGAAATCGACGGGGATAATTACCGAAATCGCGGAGGGGTTAGAGATTCAAAACGCCTCCCTCTCGCAGATTAACTTGGCGGTTTCGCAGGTTAACGACGTTGTAAGCCGAAACGCTTCCGCCGCCGAAGAGACAGCCGCCGCATCTGAACAGCTTGACTCCCAGAGCGAGATTTTAGCGGAGAATGTTAAGCTTTTCAAGGTTAAGTAGACGCCGCGTGAAGTCGGTGTGCGCTCGTTTTGTGAAAATCGTCCCCTTGCCGGTTGGCGAGGGGAATTTTGTTATTTCTTTGTTGCGGTAACATTAAGCGACATGAGTTTGCCGTTTTCAAAATCCATATGCGGGAGATAGGCTCTTGAGTAATCGTCGAAGCCGTCAGGCAGGAAGTCATTCCAATCATAACGCGAAATGTCCGTAAACCCTATTTCTTCTAAAACGCCTTTGAGGCTCTCGAAATCGAAAACGTTATAGTGATAATCATATTTGTTCTTCTGACCGCCGACTAAAAATCCACGCAGAATCTCCATGTTTTGATGTTCGCGATAATGCTCACAAACCGCCTCAAAATCGGGGATTGCGAGATAAATCCGCCCGCCCGGGCAAAGAACGCGCCGCCATTCGTTAAGGACATCACGCGCTTCATGCCGCCCGAAATGTTCAAGACAATGGCAGGCATAAATCTCATCAACCGTATTATCTTCAAACATATCGAGTTTTCTTATGTCCGCTTTATAGTCAATATGCGGAAAATCGGCAAGATCAATGTGGACATATCCGGGCAGAAACCTCTTGCCGCAGCCGAGATGCAGTTTAACCTGACTATTCATAATTTTATTACCTTTCAACAAACACTGCTGATATTATAACACCAATTTGTCCTTCTGTCAACATCATTCCCCGCCCTCAACAACAAGATTATCAAAAACCGTCCCCGAAGAAGCGCGAAGCGCGACTGCTCCTGCCGCGTTCGGGTCAAGTTCGCTTATAAAAATTTTTTCGCCGGAGTTAACGTTGAAGTAAACCTTTCCGCCCTCGGTTATCATGTAAGCCCTGTTCCAAGCGGAGGGGTTAAAGTTTTCGATAACGCCTGTTTTAACCCTCTTAACAGCCGGAGGGTTTTTAAAACGCGGGTTTTCATAATAAGATACGTCGCCCATCTCCCCGGCGTAAAAGCTTCCGTCCGCATTAATATTAACGCAATAGCTGTCCCCGTCGAAATCGCCGGCTTCCCGTCGGTAGATATAGAGCGTCATGCTGCCCGCACCGCCCATGATAAAGTCGACGGACGCACTGTAATACCGCCAACTGTAATTGCCAATAATACAGTTTTGGGGGTCGCTTTCGTCATCGTTATAGACGGCAAGCCCCCCGTCCTTAACCATCCAGAGCGACCGATACGCCCCGCCGAAATAGCGGTATGAATACTCCTCGTCCGAAAAGTCGTCCTCATAGGGAAGGCTTAAATAGTCCTGCATAGGGTCCCCGACGCGATAGGCAATCTGCTTTCTGTCGGCGGGGGAGAGCGGGTCCGGCGGCGTTATGACATATGAAGACCGCACCGCAGGAATTATCTTAACCTTTACCGGAACAATCCTTGCCGCAATTTCTCCGCTTTCTTCTCGAACCTCCGCGAAGAAAACGTAATCCCCAATCGCATCGGGGGTAAAGTCAACTATCTCTGTAACAGTTTCATGCGGCGCAAGATTAAGAAGCGGTTCGGGGTAACTTCCGCGCTCATACCTTGTCTCGGTTATAAAGCCGCAAAAGAGGGCTAAGCCGTAATCCGCTTCGTTCGCGACAGAAACGGTTGCGGAAACGGGTTTGTAGTTTAAAAAGCTGTCACCGTGAAGTTTTACCGAAAGGCTTACTGCTCCGTCCGGTGAGAGTGCCTCCGCTGTAATCGGGGCGGGGGTTTTTTCATACACGAGAGGTGTTTCAAAAACGCCGCAAGCCGTTAAAAGCAGCGCGAATATTAAGGGCAATACTTTTTTCATGCATTTTCTCCTAAAGATAATTATAACACGACTCAAAAGCTTTGTAAACACTTAAAAAGTTAATAATTTAACCCTTGACTTTCGTAAATTAACGTGTTATAATTATTCGGGTGATTATTATGGAGAAGCGACAATTAACACAGGACAAAAAGGCGGGTCTGACTCTTTCGGACCTCATGTTAACGGCGGTGCTTTTAGCGGCGGGCGCGGTGCTTAAATTTGCCGTGGGGAATTTCATAAACTTCGGTATGAAACCGAATTTTATCATCGCGATGTACTGCATCATCATTCTGCTTATAAGACCGAAGTTTTTCGGTGCGGCAATTATCGGAATCCTTGCGGGGGCGGTGTGCCAGTTCTTCCCCGGAACGCCGTTTGTTAACCTTGTGAGTGAGCTTATCGGCGCGGTTGTGATGTGCCTTTTAATAAAGCTTCCGTTTAACTTTAAGAATAAATTCTTGGAATTCTTAAAAGTCCCGATTAACGTCTTTATAACAACGCTCTTTTCGGGCTTTTCTTTCCTCGGGCTGATGTGGCTTTTATACTTCGCGGGCGGCGCGAAGGGTACTCCGCCGGCGGCTCTCGGCGTATTCTTGGGGATAATCCTCGGTACCGCAACCATCAACGCCGTAATCGTTTCGGTGCTCTATCCTACGCTTAAAAAAGTGCTGAAAAAATGATTAAGATAGAAAAATTCTCATTTAAGTACAAGGGCACCGACAAATTCGCCTTACACGACGTTAACCTTGACGTTCCTGCGGGGGCGTTTTTGGGGCTTTCGGGCGTCTCGGGCAGCGGGAAAACTTCCCTGCTGTATTCATGTTGCGGCGTAATTCCCCATTTTTACAAGGGGGACTTTTACGGCTCTGTTAAGCTCAATGGGCTTGACACCGTCGAAACCCCGATTGCCGAGCTTTCAAAAATCGCGACAATCGTTTTCGAGGACATGGACAGTGCCTTTTCAACCGACTACCCCGAAGACGAGATTGTTTTCGGACTTCGCAATTTCGGGCATACTAAGTCAGAGGCGGAGGAAATTGCCGCCGGCAACATGAAGGAATTCGGGATAGAAGACCTTCGCGGCAAGCAGATTCGCAGTCTTTCCGGCGGGCAGAAGAGAAAAACAGCTCTTGCGGCGGCGATTGCAATTAAGCCGAAAGTCTTGCTTCTTGACGAACCTACCGGCGAACTTGACCCCGAAGCGAAGGTGCAGGTTTTTGAGATTCTTCGTAAACTTAATGCGGAGGGGTTGACAATAATTATTTCGGAGCGGAATGAAAACCTCTTGCGAAAATATTGTACAAGCGAATATACGGTGCAAAATGCTTAAATTAACAAGTACAAATACGGTGACAAATGCTTAAATTTGAAGATGTAAGTTTCGGCTTTACCGAAGAGCTTTTCGAGAACGTCAGTTTCAGACTTCACCCCGGCGAGATTGCGGTTTTAACCGGCAAGAACGGCGTCGGGAAGTCGACACTGTTAAGATTATGCAACGGATTATTAAAGCCCAAAAAGGGTAAAGTAAGAACGGCGGGCTTTTTAACAGACGAACATAAGACAAGCTCCCTCGCCCGTCACACAGGCTTTTTGTTTCAAAACCCCGACCGTCAAATTTCCAAGCACACCGTCGCGGAGGAACTCCTTTTCGGTTTAAGCCTAACCGCGCCGGACACGGACGAGGCGGAAAAAGAGCGGCTGCTTGCGGATATTACGACGGAATTCGGGCTTAATCCGACGGACGAGATTTTCACCCTCTCGAAGGGTTACAGGCAGCTTGTGGCGATAGCGTCGGTGCTTATTACCGACCCCGCGCTGCTTCTTTTCGACGAGCCGACAGTCTGCCTTGACAAGCACCAAAAAAAGACCCTCGCGGACGGCATTTCATCGCGGATTAAGGCAGGGAAAACCGCTCTGATAATCTCCCACGACCTCGAATTTATCGACATTTTGGACTGCAAAAAACTGATTTTGAAGGATAAAGTTATAAAGGAATAAAATTATGGGCGGTCTCGGCTATTTCCCCGGGGACAGCTTTTTACACAGAGCCAACCCGATACTAAAACTTTTCTTGGCGATAATCCTCGTAACGGCGATATTTGCAATACCGTCTTTAATCGCTCCGGCGGCTGTTTTGGCGGTAACTTTTCTGCTTGCCGTTTCCTGCAATTCGGGGAAATGGATGCTTAAAATTATCCGTTCAATGCTTAAATTTTCGCTCGTTATCTTTATTATCCAAACCCTCTTTATCCAGACCGGCGACACCCTCATTCCGCTTTTTTGGGGTTTACGGATAACCTATCAAGGCGTGATGTTTTCACTCGGGTTTGTGCTAAAACTTATCGCTTCCGCCCTGCCCTTGGCACTTGTATTACGGGTAACGAAGGGGATTGACCTTGCGGACGCCCTCAACGAAACATTTAAAATACCGTATAAGTACGCCTATGCCGTCGCGTCGGCAATGCGCTTTGTCCCCGATTTCGCCGACGAGATGAAGGACATAATCGAGGCGCAGACCGCCCGCGGCGTTGAACACGACACAAAAGGCTTCGTAAAAAAAGCCCGCCTACTTGCCCCGATATGCCTCCCGCTCCTTTTATCAGGCGTGCGGAAAGCAGAAGTCGCGGCGATTTCAGCGGAGATGAGAGGGGTATCGAACAGGTAACCCCGGGTTTCCAATAGGTAACAGGGGGTTCACCCCCCTTTTTTATTTACGAATAGAGGTCGAAAGCCGTTAGAACCTGTGCCATAAAGGGCGCGACAAAGAGTACGGAGTCGAAGCGGTCCATTAGCCCCCCGTGCCCGGGCATAATCTTCCCGAAGTCCTTTATGCCGTATTCCCGCTTTATAACCGAGGCGGAAAGGTCGCCGGCTATTCCTAAAAGCCCGCAGATAAAGCCGATGATTATTATCGGGATAAAATTAACGGTGAATTCGGTGCTAAAGAAATGCTTCATGACCGCATGATAACAGATTGAGTAGATTACGAAGCTTGCGGTAACGGTTAAGAGCCCTCCTATCGCGCCTTCAACCGTCTTTTTCGGCGAAATGTTCGGACAGAGTTTATGCTTCCCGAACTTCCTCCCGACAAAATACGCGCCCGAGTCCCCGAGCCACGCGCCGATAAGGCAAAGGAGCACGTAGTTAACGCCGTGAATCCCGCCCCCGCGAAGAAGCATTACAAGACAGCACATCGAAAGGGTAGAAAGCATCGTCGTCGTTAACATATAACAAAGCTTTTCAAACGCCATTGTCTTATGATTTTTTAAGAGCGAAATAAAGAGAATAAGAACGCAGAGCAGACAGAAAACGTACCTTGCGGCGGTGTTTTCCGTACCGACCGAGAAGGGCATCACTATCGAAAACGCGAAACAAACCGTCGAGGCAAGGCGGTATTTTAAGCAATCCGCCGCGTGAAGAAGCTCTTCGGTTAGGATTACACATATTGCGGCAATTGCAATGTTAAAGATAATTGTGTCCGATACGAATAAGACTGCAATGCCGATTGCTATTCCTATTAACGATGTTGTGATACGTAATAACATAAATGATTTCTGCCTACTTTTCTATATTGCCGAACCGACGGTTTCGCCCTTTGTAGTATTCAATCGCCGTGTCAAGGTCTTTTTTCGTAAAATCCGGCCAGAGTATATCGGTGAAATAAAGCTCCGCATAGGCGGACTGCCAGAGCAGAAAGTTTGAAAGACGCCGCTCCCCCCCGGGACGGATAAGTAAGTCAACATCGGGAACAGCGGAGGTATATAAAAGCCCTGAAAAGAACTTTTCGTCAATATCGGAAGGGGTTAAGTCCCTGTCACGACAAAACTTCGCCGCCCGCCTTGCCGCCTGTAAAATGTCGTCCTTGCCGCCGTAATTTACCGCAAGGGAGAGGGTGAAGTCGGAGAACTGCTTCGACTTTTTCTCAAGCTCGGTCATCTTAGCTGCCATTTCGCGCGCGAAAATCGACTTGTCCCCCAAGAAAATCAGCCGCGTTTTTTCCTTTGCGTAACTCTCCGCCTCGTCAAGGTACTCCGAAAAGAGCTTCATGAGCGCGTCAACTTCCTCTTTAGGGCGTTTCCAATTTTCGGTTGAAAACGCGAAGAAGGTAACGTACTTCACGCCGCAGTCTTTTGCGTACTTCGCTATTTCACGGAAGGTATCGCCGCCCTTTTTATGACCGATGTTCCGGGACAGACCGCGCTTTTTCGCCCAGCGTCCGTTGCCGTCCATAATAAAAGCGATATGAAGGGGAACCTGATTATCCAAATTTCACCTAAACTATATCGAAAGAATTTCTTGATCCTTTGCCTTAACCTCGTCGTCAATCTTCGCTGTGTATTTGTCGGTGGATTTTTGGAGGAGCTTTTCGAGGTCTTTTAAATCGTCCTCGGTAATCTCGGAGGCTTTTTGTGCCTTCTTGAGCTTGTCAATGGTGTCGCGGCGGATATTGCGGACTGTTACCTTTGCTTCCTCGCCGTACTTCGCGCACTGCTTCGTTAAGTCTTTGCGGCGTTCTTCGGTTAGGGGCGGGAAGCTCATGCGGATTGCTTTTCCGTCGTTTTGCGGGTTAATCCCTATGTCGGAGGCTTGAATTGCCTTTTCGATTGCCTTAAGTTGGGTTGCATCCCAAGGGGAGATTGTGAGGGTTCTTGCATCTGTCGCCGAAATCGCCGCAACCTGCGCTATCGGCGTGGGGGAGCCGTAATAGTCGATATGGAGCTTATCTAAAACCTTCGGGCTTGCCTTTCCGGCGCGGATTGTCTGGAACTCGTGGTCGAGGGAGTCTAAACATTTTTGCATCTTTTCTTCAGCGTGTTTAATATACTCGTTCATTTTAATTCTCCTAAAATTTAACTTCTAATTAATAAGTGTCCCGACATTTTCGCCCATGCAGGCTCTGTAGATATTCTCGGGGTCGGCAAGGGAGAAAACAAGGAGGGGAATGTCATTCTCGCGGCACATCGAAGCCGCCGAGGAATCAATTACCGCAAGATTTTTCGTTAAAACTTCATTGAAACTTATGCTGTCGAACCGTTTCGCGTCGGGGTGCTTTTTCGGGTCCTTGTCGTAAACCCCGTCAACCATCGTCGCCTTAAGTACAATGTCACAGCCCGTCTCAGCCGCCCGCAAAACCGCCGCAGTGTCGGTCGAGAAAAAGGGATTGCCCGTTCCGCAGCCGAAAATTACAATCCGCTCTTTGAGGAAATGGCGCACAGCACGCTGCCTTATATAAGGCTCTGCAATCTGCGGAATAGAAATCGCCGTCTGAACCCTTACTTCCGCGCCCAGCCCCTCAAGGCAATCGGCAACCGCAAGCGCATTCATCGCCGTCGCAAGCATTCCGATGTGGTCTGCCCTCGTCCTGTCCATGTTCCCGGAAGCCCGTCCGCGCCAGAAATTGCCCCCGCCGACGACTATTCCGACCTGAACTCCCGCATCAACACAGCGTTTTATCGCCGTGCAGATTGAAGTTATTACCTCAAAATCAAGCCCCTGTTTCTTCTTCCCGGATAAAGCTTCGCCCGATAATTTGAGGAGTATTCGCTTATATTTCGGAGCGGCAATATTTTCAGCCATCATAACTCCCTTAAAATTTTTTATTCCATTTTATTATATACTATTTTAACATAAAAGTAAAGAGAAAATTGTAAAAAAAACTTAAGTTTTTTAATTTAGGTACGATAAATCAACAGAGCAGGAGGGGAACATTTATGAATATTACAAGTATGACCGGGCAGGAGCTTTATAAAACCCTTTTCGGGCAGGATACCCAAAGGCAGGTTACCGAGGAAGCGAAGCAAGCCTTCCTTGAAGCGAACCCGCCCGTTAACGGAAAATACGACCGGCTTATGATTATGACGGAGGAAAATTCCGAGCATATCGACCCCGACACATCAAGCCTTCAAAGCCTTTATGACACAGGCACGAACAACATATATAAGCTTGAAATGTTCCTTAAGCCGAAAACGGACGAGGAGCTTGCGAAACGTTTCGGCGAAATCGGCGCAAGGCTTGACACCGCCTACAAAGAAGGCAAATTCACCGAAGATGAATATAATGAATTAAACGCCGGCTTAACCGAGCTTATTTCCGTGACAAAAGCGCGCAACGACAAGGCGAAAGCCTCGCGCGAATTCGCAAGGGAACATCAGCCCTTCGAGGCAATTTACAACCCCGAGGAACTAACCCGCCTTAAAAACCGCACGAAAGAAGAGGAAAAGGCGGAATCCGACGAGTGGAAGGCATACCGCAAGGCTGAAATTGACAAGATTATTGCGCGTATCGCCGAGACAAACCCGCTCGAAAGCCTCCTTGCTTTAGTTAACAATTACCGCAATGCGAACACCGAAAATGTTATCGCAAACGCATTGTCGGGCGAATTTATAGAAAAATAACTATAACATTTTCGCTTGCCGCGGGGTTCACTGACGAAATTCCACGGCGGGCGAAAATTTTTTCACGCAAATGCTTGACGTATTCGCTTGCCGGGGCTTCACTGACGAAATTCCACGGCGGGCGAAAATTTTTTCTCTAAACACTTGACGTATGACAATTATAGTGGTATAATTATTATGTATACTAATATTCAAACGAGAGATGTTTATATGAACGATAAATATTCCGTTAAATGGTATCACAGCCTTTATTTTCGTATAATAGCAACAATCCTTCCGCTGACGGTTTTTGTGTTGGGGCTTTTTACGTTTTATACCTTTGTCTCCGCGGATATAGCCATGCGCGAACGCCTTGAGCTTGAAGTCGAAAGCTCC
>JAISGY010000007.1 GCA_031262835.1 Ruminococcus sp. | reverse complement strand
GTTGCTTGGGGTTGCGGGCGTGCCTGTTTTCGCGGGGTTTTCTGCGGGGGCGGGGGTGCTTTTCGGTCCGACGGGCGGGTTCTTAATCGCGTATCCTGTTATGGCGTTTGCGGTTTCGGTTTTGCGAAACCGCAGCAAAATCTTGGGGCTTTTAATCGCGCTTGCTGTCTGCTACTTATTCGGGAGCGTTATGTACAGCTTTTGGGCGAATGTTAACATAGCAGAATCGCTTTCGCTCACTGTTTTGCCCTTTATTCCTTTTGATATTGCCAAGGTGGTTTTGGCAGTAGCTGTAAGCAAGCCCCTCTTAAAACTTACAGAAGGTGCAAAAACCTAATCTTATCGAATATGTAGGTTGAAAGCGGGCGGTCAATGCTGTCGTCGGAATGGGCGGCAACCTTTATATTCGCGAGGGTTGCGGGGTTTCCGACCTCGGTTATGAACGGCGTGTGTGTAAAAACGCCGTCCTTAAAGGACATTTGCACCAAATCGCCGGGCTGCACCTCAAAAATCTTAACGTCGCGGGCTTTCGGGCCCGCGCCTTTATTTGTCGTCAAAAAATTATAGAGGTACTCGGTGGACGACCACGCGGGCGCACGGTCGTGAAGGCTGTTATAATACCAGCCGAAAGTCGGCTTGTAGTTTTGCTCTCCATAACCCGCGAAAAGTGCCTGTGAGGCAAAGTTTGTGCAGTCTCCGCCGATGTTTTCAAAATCATAATACCTCGGATTTCTCGATAAAGCCCATTTTCTCGCGTAGTCAATTGCCGCCTGCCTGTTATAAGCCAAAAAAATTCCCCCTTATTAATGTCAATTTGTTTACATATATCCATTTACATATTGACAAAGCTCGAATTATGGTATATAATATAATTTGTATACTTATTTCAGATACGGAGTGAAAAATCAGATGGACGTCGAAGGTGTCCGAAGTTTAAGCTTACTTTTTATAATATTCATAATTTTCTTCTTTTATTCTCTTGCAGAGAGTTCGCTAACCGAGCTCCCGAACCAGCGCATACGCGGATTTGAAAATTCAGGCGGTATTAAAAAGCGGCTTTTTAAAATCAGTAAAAAGTCGTCAAAATTCCTTGCGGTTTTCTTTCAGATAAGGATTCTGCAAACGATTTTCGTGTTTTTGGTAACACTTTTTGCCGAAGATTATTTCTATATACGATTCGATACGGGCAGTCCTGTCTCGAATCCTGTGGAAATTATATTGACTCTTATCTTAGTATTTGTCCTGTCAATGCTTATCCAGACAGTGTTTCTCTACAGTTTGCCCCGACGGATTGTCCGCGGGCTCTCCCCCGAAGCTAACGAACATTTGGCGATTTTCTTAACTCCTGCCGTGGACCTCGCGATGTTTATCTTCACACCGATTACCGTGCTTTCAAGCTTGCTTGTGAAACTAATCGCGTTTATCTTCCGCATTAAAAAGCCCGAAACCGAGTCGGAAGTCACCGAAGAAGAAATCCTCATGATGGTTGACGCGGGCTCTGACACAGGGGCGATTGAAGAGTCTCAAGCCGAGATGATTTCTAACATCTTCGAGTTTTCAGACACCCTCATTTCGGATATAATGACACACAGAACCGACATTGTGGGGGTTAAGAACACTGCTTCGCCCCTTGAGATTGCCGAAAAGTCCGCCGAAAGCGGGTTTTCGAGGCTCCCCGTCTATAACGGCAGTGTTGACAAGATTATCGGTATAATTATCGTAAAAGACCTGCTCCCGCTGATATCTTGCGGCGCGGAGGAAAGGGAAGCGGCGGAATTTTTGCGCCCTGTGCTATATTTTCCCGAGACGGCGACGGCGAAAAATGTCTTCAAAAAGCTCCGCGACAACAAGATGCAGATGGCAGTCATAACCGACGAATACGGCGGAACTGCCGGAATTGTCACGATGGAAGACCTCCTCGAAGAAATCGTCGGCAGCATTCAGGACGAATACGACGACGAGACGGAAAAAATTACAAAAATTGACGAATGGTCCTACAACATAGACGGTTTAGCCGACCCGACCGATGTTTTAACAGAGCTCGGGCTTCATATTCCGCGTGAAGATGAAGAAACGGAAACAATCGGTAATTTTGACAATTATGACACAATGTCAGCGTTTCTCATTGCACTTTCCGGCGTCTTGCCGAACGATTCAGACAAGATTGAGGCGACATATGACGGCTGGAAGTTTTCGGCAACAGAGGTAAATGATATGCGGATAACCGCGATTAGGGCTGAAAAGCTGCCTGAAATCGGTGAACTGCAAAAAATTACCGAAAATGCCTTTGAAGCGGATGAAAAATCCGATTGAATTAATTTGTATATATAATACGAGCGTAATTTTTGCGGGACGTATTATTAGATAGTAAGCAATTTGTATATTTTGAGAGGAATGTTAAAAAATGATACGTTTTGGTAAAAAGCTAAGTATCTTTACCGCAATCGCATTATCGACAGCAATAGGGCTTTCCGCCTGCGAAAATATCGACTCGAATAATATCCCGACCATGTCGGAAACGACGACAAGCATCTCTTTAACCCAGATGACGACAACAACCACCGTGCCCGAAATCCCGACCGTCCCCGAGACGACGACGACAACCCCGACCGAGACAACAACAACGTCCGAATCGGAAACAACGACGACGGCATCAGAGACAACCACCGTCTCGACTTCGGCAGGCGACGTTACAACGACCGTCACGACGGCTTCCGGGAAATGGACCGAAACAATTGTCGATAAGACAATGTACACGACCCAAGCCTGCTACAGCCGCCGTGAAGCAATTATCGGCGCGGAAATTGTCGGCGAATATCCCGCCGGAACGCAGGTAAAGGTTGTCGCTTCGACTAACACAGGTTATTACAAGCTCGAAGACGGAACATTTATCCATTCCGATTACCTCTCCGAATCGGGAACGCCCGCCGCAACGACTGCTGCTCCCGGTGCGACGACAACCGCGCAGACAAATGCTCCCTCGGCGAATGTTTCTATAACCTCAAACGTGCCTTACACCGAGAGATACTATTGGAATCAGCTTACTTCCGCTGAGCAGGACTTTTACGCAAAACTTGTCACGGCGGCGGAAAATTTCGACACAAGCTCAATCGATACTACCGGTCTTGATTATACTGCAAGGATGAAGATTTTCTTCCTCGTATTCAATATGGAGCCGCAGCTTTTCTGGATTGACACAAGCGCGAATAATACTCCCGTAGGATTTTCTCTCAAATACATAGCGACAAAAGAAGAAGCAGCCGGGATGCAGAAGGAAATTGACGCAACGACAAAGAATGTCATGAGCCAAGCTTCCCAATATAACAATGTATTCAACAAGCTTCTTGTTTTCTATAACTATATCATCCTAAACAACGACTTCCTCCTTTCGGGAACAGCCGCAACCTGCGGTATCGAAAACGGGCTGCGCCCCGGAACGGAAGGTATCCAGTGCAACGGCTACGCGAAGACGATGCAATACCTTTGTGACATTGCCGGAATTGAATGTTTAACCATTCCCGGTATGAACTCCCACGATTCAACCCATGCATGGAACAAAATCAATATCGGCGGAAAATGGTACAACATGGATGCAACATGGGGCGACCCCGATAATCGCGGCGGCAATTTCGTAAGCCACCCGTACTTCCTCGTTCCCGATTCATGGATAACCGAATCTCACCTCATGGCGAACCAAAAAGCTTTAAGCAGCGGCGCAGTTATAAACTTCTTTGATGCTCCCGCCTGCACCTCCGACGACCTCAACTACTTCCGCATTATGAACCGCGAATTCTCGGGTACCGAAGCGGGATTTGCAGCAATTTGCGCCGATGTAAAACGTGCACTTGAAGCAGGTCAGCAGGTTGCCGAGGTACGTATAACCGACACCGCAAGCTATAACGCGCTTATAACGAACGACAGCTGGAAAGCCGTACAGGATTACGCGCGCACAATTAAACCCGGTGTAACCCTAATTCTGCAAAAAATTGAACGCTCCGGGTCTCAAATTCTGCAATATGACATAAAGTACTAAGCCGTTTTAAGCAGTGACAAATCCTGTTTTATCCAAAGGAGATTTTATGAAAAAGAAAAAATTACCCATTCTGCTCTCCGCAGTCTTAGCGGCGGCGATGCTTCTTTCGGCTTGTGACAATACCGATGCCGTTTCGACTATGACTGAGCTTGTGCCGAATGTGATAACCCAATCGGAGTCTGATGACGAATACCGGACAATGCCCCCGATGACAGACGCGGAGGGGAACACCTACCCGACCGAAGCTACAAAATCGAGCGAAGAGCTTGCCTCAATTGTCGCTGACATGGTTTCCGCAACCACGGGCGCGGC
>JAISGY010000019.1 GCA_031262835.1 Ruminococcus sp. | reverse complement strand
GAGGAATACAAGACGGAAGCGTTTATAGCTGTCTTAAGCAGGCGGGCAGTCAGTATTAAGGTCGAAAAAATAGGCAGCAAGACAACCGCCGCCGACGGCGCAGAAATGTGGGAGATAATCGAGTGGAACGAAGAAGAGTACAGAGAAAGCATGGTTATCGCCGTTGTTAACGCGCTTTTAGAACTTAACAACCCGACACTGATGGCAGGATACCTTGCAAATTTCGACAAAAACCAACACATCACCGCCGAAGGATTTAGCACTCTCGGCGAGCTGTTAGAAACAATAGTCGCAAGCGACAGGCAGAAGGAATACGTAGAAAAGCTTGATAAAATTAAGACTTTACGCGGCAAGAACACATCAGACATAGCCTCCGAAGGCAAGGCTATGCAAGAGCTTATACTCAAATTCAAGGACTCAAATATGCGTTCAAATTTAGTTACCGGCGTTGTTAACAGGCTTGTGGAACTCGACAGCAACGAGGTAACGCTTGCGTATTTAAAACATTTCGACAAAAACAGAAAGCTTAACGGCGCGGGAACTCTCGGGGAATTTTTGGCGGATATAGAGTTCCAAGTTGAATTCGACGAAAAGCTCCGGGCTATAAGGACGGTTTATATCTATTCAGCTGCGAATATGGGCGGTGAGATGTACGAGCTTATAAGGTACAAAAAGGAAGGTTATCTTACGGCAGTCATCAACGCTTTGGCGGAAAGACATGATAACAAACTATTAAAAGAATACCTTTCGGGGTTCGACGGTTCAATGATGGTGAATTTAGGCAAAGAGAAGGTAACTTTGTTGAAGTTCCTGACAATGATAGACGGCTATACCCCGCCGCCGCCGAAAAAAGATTTTTCCGAAACTGCTTTAGGGCGTATCGCTACATTTTTATCGGGCGCAACCCTCATCGGAATGATTGTACTTATTGTCCTTACGATATTCGGTATAACGCCGTGGTATTTTATACTCATTGATACGACAGTATTTTTTATAACAATCTTTATCCCGAATAGATTTTATAAAGACGTTATTATGGATATGCCTGTCTTTATAGCTATAGTTCCCCTTATCTTGATGATTACAAGCTATATAGCACCTATTCCTCTCGTAATCCTTGCGGTATTGGAGATCACCGAGTGGTACTGGGTTCTTGTTGATATATGCATAGGTGTGGATTTGACATTTTGGCTTCATAAAGAAAATCCTCCTATAAACATTAAATACTAAATAAAATTAATTTACACTCAAAAACCGTCGGCAACTTCCCCGACGGTTTTTCGTATAAATGCGCTTCCCTTGTGCGCCCGCCGGACCTGTCGCGCCGCGCTCGCCTTGCGCCCCTGTCGCGCCGGTTGCTCCGGGGATACCCTGCTCGCCTTGAACGCCTTGAATCCCTTGCGGACCGGCAATCTGCCCGACGTCTACCCATTCGTTCTTGTTAATATCCCAAATCCACAAATCGGGGTTTATGTAATAAGCATCGCCCTGTTTTCCGTTGGGGTGTTCGGCGATTAAGTCTTCGTACGAGTCGTACGCGCCGTTAAGCGTCCCCATCGCACCCTCCGCGCCCTGAATACCCTGCGGACCTTGGGAACCTGTTGCGCCGCGCTCGCCTGCCGGACCCGTCGCGCCTGTCGCACCGGGGCTTCCCGGGACACCCTGTTCGCCCTGAATCCCCTGCTGACCTTGGACACCCTGCGCGCCGCGTTCGCCCTGAACCCCTTGGGGACCCTGCGCGCCGGGCTCGCCGCGTTGTCCCGTCGGACCGGGAACGCCTTGGGGACCCTGCTCGCCTTGAATACCGGGTGCGCCGTCTGCTCCCGCCGGACCTGCCGGTCCGCGGTCGCCTTGGAGTCCTTGAACGCCTTGGGCACCTTGAATCCCGTGCTGACCTTGGATGCCTTGAACGCCCGTTGCGCCGGGATCGCCCTTTGGTCCGGTTGCTCCGGGCGCGCCCTGCAAACCCTGCGCGCCGGTCGCACCTCTTGGTCCCGTTGAACCTGTTGGACCTGTTGGTCCTGTGCAACACCTGCAAGGGTTACAGCAGTTATCGTTGTATGTAAAATAATCCATATTAAACTCCATTCCGCTGTGTTAAGTATTTATTTTGCTTTGTTCCCCCGCCTTCGGCGGGGGAACAAAGCTTTTCTTTAACATATTATGTCAGCGCACAATAAAATTTACAAAAAATATCTTGACAGCATACAGCTTAATGTGATACAATAGTACGGTTAGACTAAAGGAGGAGTATTCATGTCAGTTAATGTTATAATCGGAACGCAATGGGGCGACGAGGCGAAGGGGAAGACTATCGACATCTTAGCCGAAAAGTCACACGCAGTCGTCAGGGGGCAAGGCGGGAACAACGCCGGACACACCGTTGTCGCGGACGGTGTAACCTATAAACTCAACCTTATCCCCTCAGGGATTTTGCATAAAGGAACACTCTGTATGCTCGGCGCGGGAATGGTTATCGACCCGCGGGTTTTAATTGCAGAGATGGATAAGCTTGCCGCATACGGCATAACCTTCGAGAACCTTAAAATCGACCCGCGCGCACACGTAATAATGCCTTGGCACGTAACCCTCGACAACCTTTCCGAAAAGTACAAGAGCGGTTCCGGCGCAAGTATAGGAACAACCGGGCGCGGCATCGGTCCCGCCTACGCCGACAAGTACGAGCGCGTGGGACTGCGAATCTACGACATCACCCACCCCGACGTCTTCGCAAAAAAGGCTGCGCAAACGGGTGAGCTTAAAAACAAAATTATCACCGAAGTTTACGGCGGCGAGCCGCTTGATATAGAAGAAATTGTCAAGGAATATACCGCTTTGGGCGAGAAGATAAAGCCTTTTGTAGACGACGTTTCGGTGCTTTCCGACAATGTTATAAAGGCGGGCAAAACCCTCCTCTTAGAGGGCGCGCAGGCAACTCTTCTCGACATCGACTTCGGAACTTACCCCTATGTAACAAGCAGTCATCCTATCTCGGCAGGGGTTTGTAATGCGGCAGGCGTTGCGCCGAATGTTGTCGACAAGGTCTATGGCGTCGCGAAGGCGTATACAACACGCGTCGGCGAAGGTCCCTTCCCGACGGAGCTTTTCGATAAGACCGGCGACTATATCCGCGAGAAGGGGCAGGAGTTCGGGACAACAACAGGCCGCCCCCGCCGCACAGGCTGGTTCGACGCGGTAATAGTCCGCCACGCCGTTCGCCTTAACGGCATAACAGACCTCGTTGTCGGGAAGCTCGACACCCTCTCCGGCATCGAAACGCTTAAAATCTGCACTTCGTATAAACGCTCGGACGGCTCTACCCTCGACTATTTCCCGTCGGTACTCGAAGAATTAGCCGACTGCACCCCCGTTTACGAGGAGTTCCCGGGCTTCGACGACGATATAACCGGCGCAAGAACATGGGAAGACCTCCCCGAAGTTTGCCGCGACTATATCTTGGAGCTTCAAAAACTCTGCGGCTGTAAAGTGTCAATGATAGGCGTAGGTCCTGACAGGGTGCAACAAATTAACATTTAATCCAATATCACCAAATAAAAGGGCAGCTTTAACAGGCTGCCCTTTCTATTTGTGTCAATATGTAGTGAACAAGCCGAAGGCTTTACACTAATATATGTCAATTTACCCGCAGATTAAAGGTATTCGGCAACATTTCTGTCAATTTATAGGTTAATATTTCGCCTTTTTCGGAGCGAAGGATTACGGTAAGGTCGGGGGAAAATTCTGCTAAGACCTGCCGGCACCTCCCGCATGGAATTGCAAGCCCCCCTTTTTTTGCCGCAATCGCGAGAGCCGAAAACTTCCGACAGCCTTTCGAGAGTGCCTTAGCGACGGCGGCGTGCTCAGCACAGAGCGAAGCGGAGAAGGAGGCATTCTCCGCCGTCACCCCTGTATATATAACGCCGTCTGCCCCTAAAAGTGCCGCGCCGAAGGCATCTCCCGAATATGGAGCGTAGGCAAACTTAAGAGCTTCCGCAGCGGCGAGGAGTAGCTTCGCGATTGGTAAAACTGCCATTATATGTATTGTTCCTTTTTCCGATTTATATACATAATATGTATTTATATGGCATTTGATACACTATACTATATAATATAATAGGATTTTAAGGAACAGCAAATGTGTACATTTTGCAAACAATAACAGATTGTTAACGATATTTACAAAATTTATGTTGTGCAATATTGCGTTATTTTAAATGTTTTCTTTGACAAATTGCGTCAAATTGAATAAATTCGTTAAGAAAGTGTTAAGTAGTGTTTAAATAGACAGGGATGGTGTCGAATGGAATATCTTTTAAAAACAGTAACAATATGTTATTATTAGTTACAGAAAGAAAACATTTTATGAGAGAAGGATTTGGAAATTATGGTTGTCGAAATGGAAATTTTACGGTCGGAAAGTTACGCGCAGGGAAGACTTACATACGAGATTGTTAAGACATTCGAGATGGGTGTTCCCGTCTTCGGCATACGAATTGCTTCCTATCTTTTCGGGAAGCGCGAAGAGCATCTTGTTACGAACATAACCCTTGAGGAAAAGACGATAGAAACCCTTTTTGAACTCTGTACGGCTAACACCGTCCTGCCATTGGCGCTTCGCGAGGTTGTGGAAGATTTTATCATCTCCGATGTCGCATAAGAACAAAAACCCGACAATGGCGAAGCCCGACAACGATGTCGGGCGGTTTTTTTGCATATGAATCTACCGTAAAAGTTACATGAATTTTTAATATATCAAAACCCCTTGCAATTTTGCTATAACTATGATAAGATGGTATCAACACATAAGTTATGGTTATATTAATAGCGAGGTTTTTATTATGAAGATATCATTTTCAACACTTGCCTGTCCCGAATTTTCATGGACAGACATCTACTCAATGGCGAAGGACTTGGGTTACGACGGAATTGAAGTGAGGGGTTTGGGCGACACGATTTACGCCTATTCAGCGAAACCCTTCACCGATTCGGAGCTCCCGAAGACGGTTAAGACGCTTGAGCGTTTAGGGCTCGAGATACCCTGCCTTTCCTCGGCTTGCGTGATGAAGGACGGCGGGGAGCTTGATGAAATTACAGAATATGTTAAGCTTGCGAAAAAACTCGGCACCCCCTATATAAGGGTTCTTGCCGACCGTTCCCCCGCGCCCGAGGGCGAAGTTGACGACGAAGCGGTTGTAAAAGCGTTAAAAGCGGCGGCAAAGGTTGCCGAGGAAGCGGACGTTTACCTCCTTGCCGAAACCAACGGCGTCTATTCCGACACAAAGCGTCTGCGGAAGGTTCTTGACGCGGTTAATTCAAAATGCGTCGCCGCCCTCTGGGATATGCACCACCCCTATCGCTTCGCAAATGAACAGCCTGCCGAAACGGTTAAAAATCTCGGCTCATACATTAAATACACGCATTTAAAAGACAGCCTTGTAAACCCCGACAACACAATCTCCTACAAGATGTGCGGCGAGGGCGAACTTCCGATTGACGATATGATTGAAACGCTCCGGTCAATCGGCTATGACGGCTATGTTTCGCTCGAGTGGGTAAGACGCTGGAACCGCGACCTTGACGACGCCGGAATCGTGTTCCCGCAATACGCCGACTTCATGTCAAGGTACAAGACGAAACACAAGCACGAGCTCTGCGACAACAATCGTAAGACCGGTAAGTACCCTTGGCCGAAGGAGCGGCTTATCGAATACAGCTTCCCGGACGTCCTCGACAGGATTTGCGAGGAATTCCCGAACCAATACGCCTTCCGCTACACCGAGCTTGACTACACCCGAACCTACCCGCAATTTAGGGACGACGTTGACGCGTTCGCGAGAGCCCTCTTTGCAATGGGCGTGCGGAAGGGCTCACACGTTGCAATATGGGCAACGAACGTCCCCGCGTGGTTTATAACCTTCTGGGCGGCGGTTAAGATGGGCGCGGTGCTCGTTACCGTCAACACCGCCTACAAAATCCACGAGGCGGAATACCTCTTCCGCCAATCCGACACCGACACAGTCGTGATGATCGACTCCTGCAAGGATTGCGACTATATTAAGATTATCAACGACATCTGCCCGGAGCTTGCGACTTCCGAACCCGGGAAGCTTAACGCGAAACGCCTCCCGAAGCTCAAGAACGTTATTACCGTTGATTCTTCACAGCCCGGCTGCTACACTTGGGACGAGGCAATTGCACTCGGCAAAGACGTTCCGCAATTTGAGATTGAAAGCCTGCGCCGGCAGATTGACGTTAACGACGTCTGCAATATGCAGTACACCTCCGGCACAACCGGCTTCCCGAAGGGCGTAATGCTCACGCACCGAAACGTTGTCAACAACGGCAAGGTAATCGGCGACTGCTTAGACTTTTCAACCGCCGACAAGCTGCTTATTCAAGTCCCGATGTTCCACTGCTTCGGAATGGTGCTTGCAATGACAGCGTCAATGACCCACGGGACAACAATGGTTCCCGTTCCGATGTTTAGCCCGAAGAAGGGGTTAGCGGCGATAAACAAGGAAAAAATCACCGCCGTGCATGGCGTCCCGACGATGTTTATTGCAATGCTCGGGCACGAGGATTTTGAGAAGACCGATTTTTCCAACATGAGGACGGGAATAATGGCGGGCTCTCCTTGCCCCGTTAAGGTTATGGAAGACGTGCTTGAGAAGATGAACATGACCGAAATCTGTATAACCTACGGGCAGACCGAGTCCTCCCCCTGCATTACCATGTCGAAGACCACCGATTCCGTTGAAGCGCGTGTCAACGGCGTGGGCGAGGAAAGCTATGGGGTTGAGGTTTGTATCCGCGACCCCGAAACGAACACCGACCTCCCCGTCGAGACCGACGGCGAGCTCTGCGCGCGCGGCTACAACATCATGAAGGGCTACTACAAGATGCCCGAGGCAACCGCCGCCGCAATCGACCCGGACGGCTGGCTCCACACCGGCGACCTTGCCCGCAAGACAAAGGACGGCTACTACAAAATCACCGGGCGCATAAAGGACATGATTATCCGCGGCGGCGAGAACATCTACCCGAAGGAAATCGAAGACTTCCTCTATACCCACCCGAAGGTAAAAGACGTTCAAGTAGTGGGCGTAGCAGACAAGACCTATGGCGAGGAAATCTGCGCGGTAATAATACCACAACCCGGCGAACTCCCGACCGAGGACGAAATAAAAGACTTCGTACGCGCAAGCATGGCAAAACACAAAGTCCCCCGCTACGTTGACTTCGTGGACAGCTTCCCGATGAACGCGGCAGGCAAAATATTGAAGTACAAGATGCGAGAAGATCATGCGAGACCATAGTAAACCGCATTTAACAGAAGTTTAACACAAACAGCTAAATTTATTTGTAAAAATTCTCTTGACAAAACCCGCTTTTCGTGATACAATGTATGCGAAAGGCGGGTGCTTTTTATGAAAGAAAATAAGGTTCTCACAGACGATGAACTCGATAACATTGTCGGCGGCTATGATCTTACGCCTATTAGGTTTCGCTATACCTGCGGCGGCTGCGGCTTCACGGCAGTTGCGGAAGCCCTCGAATTTAACGTAGAACTTCTTAAATATATGGTCGGCGGATGCTGCCCGGTCTGTCAGTCGGCAAACCTGAATTTCGAGAAATTGAAGTATTAATGCCGGAAAGGAGAGCGGCTTTTTATGGAAGAAAATAAGGTTATTACAGAAGCGGAACTCGGAGATATTTCCGGCGGCGGAAGATGGGTGTCACATATTAGCTGCGACATCTGCGGGAGAGAGTGGACAATTAACAGCGGTGAACAGCCGCCGAAATACTGCCCCGAATGCGGCAACGTATACTTAACTATAGGCAACGTTTTTGAATAAAAAGGAGTCGGGTTTTTATGAAAGAAAATAACAATCTTACAGAAGCGGAACTCGAAATGATTGCCGGCGGTTCCGGTAAAGATTCAAAAATATGCTACCGCTGCACTAAGTGCGGGTATGAGCGTATTTTCGACAACTTTGAAGAGTACCTGCCGTTCGGTATCGCGCATGGTATCCATCAATGTTTTGAGTGCGGTGAACTCGGGTACATAAAGGTATATCCTTTAACCGATTAAAGTAAGTTTTGTTTCCCTCGCCGGAGGTGAGGGGGAACAAAGTAAAATAAACGTTTGTGCTGCACTCGCGGCGGAATGGAGCTTTTTATGGAAGAAAAAGATTACATAGGCGTTACAGAAGATTTTCTTGAAGAGGTTGTCGGCGGCGCAGATGCCAACAGCAGAATACTCTACCGTTGTTCTAACTGCGGGTATGAACATATTTTTGAAAACACAGTAGATTTTCTGAAAAATCGTCAAGGTCACAGTATGTCTCATTGCGCGGGTTGCGGTGAAATGGGCTATGTGCGGCTTGATACTTTAGAGGATTAATAGAAAGTCGGGTGGATTTTATGGAAATCAACAAGGAATTTGTCGAAAAAATAAAAGCGGCGACGACCGCCGAACAGATCGTAGAGCTCTTCGCGGAAAACGGCACGACCGTTACTGTCGAAGATGCAGAAAACTACATAAAGCTTCGCGCAAAGTACAGAGACGGCATACCCGAAGAGGAGCTCGAAAGCGTTGCGGGCGGTATACAGCTTTTCCATGTTTACTTCTGTAATAATTGCGATTACAGTAAAATGTATACACATTTACCTATTACATCGATGTTCTGCCCGAATTGTAACGAACCACTGGAAAGATCATTAAAAATTATGTAAAACGAATCCCCCTGCCGGTGTGAAGTGCCCCCAAAAAGTTAGACAAACTTTTTAAGAAATTGTTTTATCTGACCTCTGAAACTTTTCCGCCGTACGGCGGAAAAGTTTCAGAGGTCGCCGTTTTTCGGATTATGCTG
>JAISGY010000017.1 GCA_031262835.1 Ruminococcus sp. | reverse complement strand
AGATAGATTTCCTATTTACCTCAAAGAAACCGAATTTAGATTCAATAATCGTAATATGGATTTGTACAAAATTTTGCTCAAAATGTTCAGAGAAAACCCTCTGTTCTAGTCAAGCCCCTTTATTAAATGCCCGCGTCTCGCCTGTCGCCGTAACTTCGCCGCCGTTTATGAAAACATAGCCGTTAGCTTGAATTCCGTAACTGCTTGGAGCGTCGCCGCCGATTGCTGATACAGTTCCGCTTTCTATAGTTAAATTTCCTTCGGTTTGTATTCCTATTGAAATAGCTGCATTATCGCCGGCTGTAGCAGTAAGAGAGCCTGTTCCGCCGATAGTGATATTATAGGGCGACGCTAACGCGCTTGATGAACCCGTCGGCTTTGTTGAAGCAAGCGAATTTTCGCCGGAAAGCAGGACAGTAACAGCGGAACCGACAGAAGAAAGCGAAAGACCGATATTAGCCGACGTTGTAAAATTAACGCCCGTAAGGGTTAAAGTTTTTGTGCTTCCGTTATATGAATACGAACCGCCGCCTAATATCTCGCTCGTAACTTCTGCGTTGTCATATTCAAGCCGGCTTGTTGCCGAATTAAGCACAAGCCCTTTGCTGTAAATCGCCGCAACGGTAAGAGTTACCGTCGGGTCAACGCTCCCGGAGGTGTTAAGCGTTATAGTATACGTATCGTTATCAAGGTCCTCAAGATAGCTTGCGAGAAGAGTAATCGTTGACGCGGTTTTTGTGTAACCGGTTGTAAGGGGAAGCACGGCATCGTCGATAGAGACGCTTTGTAGGGTAACGCCCGCCGCGAGGGAGTAGTTAAGCACTATATTGCTCGGAACGGCGTCGGCTTTGTTGAAGGTCGCCGCAGTCGGGCTTACGCCGGTTGCGGTCTCTATATATGCGTATGTCGTGAACGTCGGCGGGGTTGCTCCCAAAGCAGTTGGGTCGTCGGTTGATGCTAATTTATATATGTACGCGGCGGGGAGGGAAAGAGTTCCGAAAAACGCACCGTCTTCGCCGGTCGCCGTAACCGTACCGCCGGTGATTATTATTTCACTTCCGGTGTCTATTCCATAATTGTTGACGGATGTCGCACCGGCTCTCGACGTAACAATTCCGGCTGTAATTGTAATATCGCCGACTGCATTAATACCGTAGCTGAAGTTGCTGCTGTTTCCGCCGATAGCTTCAATAGTTCCGCCGTTAACGGTTACCCCGCCGTTTGTGCTGCCGATACCTGCCGACATATTGCCGGAAGTATTACCGCTCCTTGCGGTAAGAGAACCGGTTCCGTCAATAGTGAAACTGCCGGTTGAGAAGACGCCCGTTGATTGATCGTTTGAAAGTGTTGAAGCAATCGAATTTGTCCCGCTAAGCCTAACGGTAACGCCGTCCACCTCGGAAAGGTCAAGCCCTTTTCCTGCCGAAGTTGTGAAATCAACGTCATCAAGCGTTAATACACTCTCGCTGTACTCATACGAGCCGCCGCCGAGTTTGCTGTCGCTTGCGGCAAGTTTTGTATTGTCATAATAAAGCCCGTCTGACTTAAGCACAAGCCCTTTTGGGTAAACATTCGCAACTGTAAGAGTTACCGTCGGGTCAACGTAATCGGAGGTGTTAAGTGTTATGGGATAGCTTCCGGTTCCGTACCCGGAAAGCAAGGAAGCTAAAACAGTAATATTATTGCCTGAAATCGTATAATGCGTATACCGACCAATCGGCGAAGAGTTGAATAAAACGCTCGATATATGAGCCCCCGCCGCGAGGGAGTAGCTAAACGTGACATCTTCAGGGACGGCTTTATTAAATGTCACCGTAGTCGGGCTTACGCCTGTTAGGGTTTCGATATATGCGTAGGTCGTGAATGTCGGCGCGGTTGACGAATCGGTGAAACCGCCGGCTGCCGATATTTTATACTTATACACGGCGGGGAAGGAAGGAGTTATGCTAAACGCGCCGTTTGCGCCCGACGCCGTAACGTTGCCGCCGGTGATGTTAATCCCCGCAGAAGCACTTAATCCGTAGCTGTTCTCCGTCGCTGTGCCGGCTGTTGCGGTGATGTTGCCGTCGGTTACGTTAATCGTTCCGCCATTCGTTCCTATAGGATAACTGTTACGCCCCGTACCGGTGGTTACCGTAATCGTACCGCCGTTAATGTTTAACGCGCCCGAGCCCGAGTATAATCCCCGGTTGACTGCACCCGGTGCGTTTCCCGTAATTACCGTAACTGTACCGCTGTTTATAGTCAGACCAACGCCTTGAATTGCGCACATTCCGCTTGAGTGATTGCCGGTTGTTACGGTAAGAGAACCCGGTCCGTTAATGGTGAGAGCCCCGGTCGAATACACCACTTGCGGATTACTTCCTGAAGTACGGTTTGAAATAATCGAGTTTGAACCGACAAGATTAACAGTAACGCCGTCAACAGCAGAAAGGTCAAGCCCATGCAGTGCCGAAGTCGTGAAGTTAACGTTTGTAAGGGTTAGGATACCGCCTTCATATGTATACGAGCCGCCGCCTAAAACGGCGGGAGTTGACGGACTTGTTGCGAGCAAACCGCTGTCGAATGTAAGCCCGTCCGACGTAAGCACAAGCCCTTTGCTGTAATAATTCGTAACGGTAAGAGTTACGGTCGGGTCGGTGTCTCCCGAGGTGTTAAGCGTTATCGTATACGTATCGTTATCAAGGTCGTCAAGATAGGTGCTAAAAATCGTAATGGTATTGCCTTCTATCTCATAATCGCTCAAAGTAAGCGTATCATCACCGACTGTGATGCTGTCGAGTGTTACGCCCGCCGCAAGGGAATATTTAAGTTCAATATCTGCCGCGCTTACTTTATTGAAAGACGCTGTTGCAGGGGTTACGCCTGTTGCGGCGGTTATTATTATTTTCTTTTGCGTATTAGCCCATGTATAGGCAGAGGTCGGATATGTACCGGTTGCAGTGTCGGCTGTCCATGTGTACGCGGCGGGGAGGGTATTTATTGTAGCCGAAGCTGCACGCGTGTAACCCTCAAAATGAGCTGTCCCGCCGTAAATTCTCACATAGTTTGCTAAAAGACCGATAGAACCATAGGCGGCGCTTGTAGGGTCTGCAACCGCACCGCCGGTTGCTGTCAGCGAACCGCTGTTTATCGTTAATATTGAAATATCGCTGATTCCGCGTGAACGTGCTGCGACCCCGGCAGTCTGTCCGCCGATAAACTGAACCGTTGCATCAGTCAGCGAAATAGAAGTTAAAGCACCGGAATAGCCGTAATATCCGAAGTTATCGCTTGTGGTAACCGAGCCGCTGTTATCAATGGTAAGCGTGCCTGAACCCGTAATATTTACACCCGCACCGAAAACGCCGTAGACATCTCCCGCTCCGCTGTAAATAGTTTTAATCCTGTTTGTACCGGCAATATTAAGATTTACGCCCGGAACGGCTGTTAAATTAAAGGCTGTCGCCGCCGTTGTTGTGAAGTTAACGTTCGTAAGGGTTAGAATACCTTCTGCATATGTATACGAGCCTCCGCCTAAAATTTCGAGTTCTGTATCTTCGGTAAGCAAACCGCTGTCATATGTAAGCCCGTCCGACGTAAGCACAAGGGACTCGCCGTAAACCTGTGCGGCTCTTCTGACGGTTACTATGTAAGTTTCGGTAGTTTCGCCGTCTTCGGCGGTGACTACAATATTATAGGTTTCTTCGATTGTATTAAATTCATCATCTGCGTAATAGCTTGCAGATGCGTTAGGGTCGGTCTTCGTTGGCAGGATTGTTATTTCATTTGTTTCAAAAGGAACTTCCACGGTGTATTCTGTCGTAGTTGAAACAAAACCTGCAATCGGTGTGTCGTTTACCGATATGCCGGTGAGTGTTGCAACATTTGACGGCAGTACAAATGCCTTTTCAACAACACCATTCGCCGATGTGTCCATTCCGTTTTTCGCTACCACTTTAAATGAATAAATGGTTCCCGGTTCAAGACCTGAAATCACAGCTGACAGGCTTTGAACATTGACAGGAACGGAATACGCAGGTAAAGGCTCTCCGATTGTCACCACGACATACGAAACATCGTAGCTGTCGGCTTCGGGCACACTGTCCCAAAAGACTTCCATTTCCGGGCTTCCGTCAACATCGATTATTCTTGCATCGGGGACGGGAGTTGCAAGCGAGGGGTCTGCCTTTAGGACGGTAATAGAAATGCTTATTGAGCTTGTTGCACTGCCTTTTTCGACTACCGCGGTTAAAGTTAAGGACACATTCGCTTCGGAATAACTCGGGCGGGTAACAACACCGGTATTTGAAATAACGGCTGTGTTGCTTGAAGACCATGTAATTGTTGTGCCGTTTGCGCCTTCTGTCGGGAGGGAGAGGTTGCCTGTAACAGAATGTTGCCCAGCATTATCGCCCAGAATGGTTCCAAGTCCCAAGCTCAAGGCGCTCGTATCCGCCGTGACACAGTTAAAGTCGGAGAGCTCACGCGTTACGGTTATCGTATATGTTTGTTGCGTACCGTCTTCGGCGGTGACTGCGACAGAATAATCATTTGTTGCGCCTGCTGCTATTAGACTTTCTCCACTTATAACACGCGATGCGCCTTCGTGGGTGGTTGTCGCCGAGATTGTAATATTAGATACTTCATTCAGGACTGTCATTGTATATTCTGTTACAGATGTATTAAAACCGGCAACTGTCGTATCGTTTACCTTTAAGTCGGAAAGGGTTGCGTCGGAGGATTTGAGTCTTGGTATGTCTACGGTAATAACTTGTGTATTGTCCCTATATAAATTATCGGGTTTCCCCACTATTTCCATATGAAAACTGAAAAATCCGGCTGCTTCAACAGTAGGTTCTTGTTCGCTGTCAACAACTTTAACGGTTCCTACATTATAACTTGTTCTGATTTCGCCCATTAATGACGAAGCAAAAGCAGAAGCACTGTCTGTATCAACAACCGTTGCATCCGGCGTAAAATCAAGACTTTCTATATACGCAATAGCCGCATTAACTGCTTCTTGTTCAGATTGTTCGTCCGCAAAAACCCCCAAAGGCATACTCATAAACGTCATCATAAAGGTAACAAACATCGCCAAGATTCTTCTATATAACAGTTTCCGCTTTTTCATTAATTTAACTCCTTTGGATATATATAACTTCAAGTATCGTAAATTACATTTATACAAATACATTGTAACATATTAGTAATAAAAAAGCAATAGCTAAAACAAAAAAACCGTATGAAATTTTCACACGGTTTTTTGGGGGGTTATTTCTTTTCGGGGAGGGGGTCTAACACTATACTTACGCCGATAGCTTTGCAAACTTGGCGTACTTCTTCGGCAAGTTTAACAAGCACATTGTGTCCGGCGATGTTATCGGGGTTTCAAGGTCAAACAGTTTTATTACCGTAAGATAATGTTGATAGATTGAAATATAGAAATGTTTTAGTGTAGCATCGCTGTCCATAATAAGCCTCCTATTTACGCTTAGGAAGCGGGGGAAGGTTTTTAGCCCCTGCACCCTCTGCACGTAACTTTATATTCTCGGCGGTTTCGACAAGAGCGTTGAAGCCGTCTGTATTTTCCGGGTGTTCAAGCTCAAAAACCCTAATTTGATATAGCTGAGCCTGATACTCTAAGATATAAATATTTAACATTTCGTTTGCTGTTGCCATAATTACACCTCCGAAAATTATTTCTTTTCAGGCAGGGGGTCGAGTGTGGTTAAGCCGACATTAACAGCGCGTTCGCGTACCTTTTTTGCAAGCTTTACAAGAACGTTATGCCCGTTAACGTCATTGGGGTATTTGTCGTCGAAAGCTTCAAGAGTATCTAAAAGTTCTTGATACTGTAAAGTATAGGAGTTTCTGAGTTCAAATTCACTTGCCATAACTTTTCCTCCCTAAAATTTAGTAATCCATCCCCATGCCGCCGCCTGCGGGCATTGCGGGAGCGGGTTCTTTTATGTCTGTTACGAGGGATTCGGTTGTGAGGACCATTGCGGCAACCGACGCGGCGTTTTCGAGCGCGGAACGTGCAACCTTAGTCGGGTCAACAATCCCGGCGGAAAGCATATCCGCGTATTCTTCTTTGAGCGCGTCGAAGCCATAGCCTGTCTTCCCGGAAGCAACAATCTTGTCAAGGATTACAGAGCCCTCGAGCCCTGCGTTAGCGGCAATCTGGCGAACGGGCTCTTCGAGTGCCTTGAGTACAATTGCAGCACCCGTCTTTTCGTCGCCCGCAAGAGCGTCAACAACAACCTTAACCGCCGGTATAGCGTTAACAAAGGCAGTACCGCCGCCCGCAACAATACCTTCGGCAACCGCCGCTTTCGTCGCGGAGAGCGCGTCTTCCATGCGGAGCTTCTTTTCCTTCATCTCAATTTCAGTCGCCGCGCCGACTTTAATTACCGCCACGCCGCCCGAAAGTTTCGCAAGGCGTTCTTGAAGCTTCTCGCGGTCGAAATCGGAGGTTGTGTCTTCGATTTGGTTCTTGATTTGAACGATTCTGTCCTTAATCGCGCCCTTGTCGCCCGCGCCGTCAACTATAGTTGTGTTTTCTTTGGTAATCTTAACCTGTTTTGCGCGCCCAAGCTGCGAAATGTCGGCTTCCTTGAGTTCAAGCCCAACTTCCTCGGAGATAACTGTACCGCCGGTTAAAATGGCGATGTCTTGGAGCATTTCTTTTCTCCTGTCGCCGAAACCGGGAGCCTTAACAGCCGCGCAAACGAACGTCCCGCGAAGCTTGTTGAGGATAAGGGTTGAAAGAGCCTCGCCCTCAACGTCCTCGGCAATTATAACCATCTTCTTCCCGCTCTGTACGATTGTTTCAAGGAGGGGGAGAATCTCTTGTATGTTAGAAATCTTCTTGTCGGTAATAAGGATAAACGGGTCGTCAAGAACCGCTTCCATCTTCTCTGTGTCGGTACACATATACGGCGTAATATAGCCGCGGTCGAACTGCATACCCTCAACAAGGTCTGTGTAAGTTTCGGCAGTCTTGCTTTCTTCAATCGTAATAACGCCGTCAGCGGAAACCTTCTCCATAGCCTCTGCGATAAGTTTCCCTACAACCTCGTCGCCGGAGGAAACAGTTGCAACGTGTGCAATGTCGGAAGTGCCGTTAATGGGGGTCGAATTGCTCTTGATATTTTCAACAGCCGCCGCCGCAGCTTTCGCCATACCCTTTTTAAGGATCATGGGGTTAGCACCCGCCGCAAGGTTCTTCATGCCCTCGCGTACAAGTGCCTCGGCAAGGAGGGTTGCGGTAGTTGTCCCGTCGCCTGCTGCGTCGTTGGTTTTCGTCGCAACTTCTTTTATAAGCTGTGCGCCCATGTTCTCGAATGCGTCTTCAAGCTCAATCTCTTTCGCAATTGTCACGCCGTCGTTTGTAATAAGCGGCGAGCCGTACTTCTTGTCAAGGACAACGTTTCTGCCCTTAGGACCGAGTGTAATTTTAACGGTATCTGCAAGCTTGTTAATACCGTTCTGTAAGCTTTCGCGGGCAACCGCCCCGTATATAATCTGTTTAGCCATTGTTAATTCCCCCTTATTCTACTATCGCTAAGATGTCGGACTGGCGGAGGATTGTGTATTCCTCGCCGTCGATCTTAACTTCTGTGCCGGAATATTTTGAGATTAAAACTTTCTGTCCCTTTTGTACTTCCATCTTGACTTCTTTTCCGTCAACGACTCCGCCCGGTCCTACCTCTATTATTTCGGCAACCGTCGGCTTCTCTTTCGCACCCGACGCAAGATAAATCCCGCTCTTTGTAGTCTCGGAAGTTTCAAGCATTTTTATGACAACCCTGTCCGCAAGCGGCTTGATGTTCATATATCATCTCTCCTATATTTAATATTAATTAGCACTCTTTCTGTTTAAGTGCTAATTCTATTTTACCACAAATATAAATTAAGTCAATAGCAAAAGATAAAAATCGTCATTTTGCACAAATTTTAACGTTTTCTTTTCCGATAATTTAATGATTCCGACAAGACGAATGTTAGGACGGCTAAGGCTAAAACAGCGAAGGGGAACATCTTCATCGGCAGAAGCCCTATGAGCGGGGGGAGGAGGGTTGAGCCGGTGTAGGCGAACGCCATTTGAAGTCCTATTGCCGATTGGGAGGCGGCAACACCGAAGCTCTCGGGGGTGCGGTACATCATCGCGGGGTAGAAGGGTCCCGCGCCTGCGCCTACCATCGCTACTCCGACACCTGTTAAGACTTCGCCTGCCGGCAAGATTACAATTATAATGCCGGCAATTGCCGCGATACAGCCGAATCGCGCAAGGTTTTTCATACCGACTCTTTCGGAGAGAAGCCCCGAAATGAACCTGCCGCCCGTTATCCCCATGAAGAAGAGGGAGGAAAAGAACGCGCCGACTGTGGCTGACCGCCCGTCAACCTCAATAACGTAGCTCGGAATCCAGAGTATCATCGCCGCTTCATAGCCGCAATAACAGAGGAAGGCAATTACGCTCGTCTTAATGAGCGGGAGTTTTAGGGTCTGCGTGTTTGTGAGCTTTACCGTGTTGTCTTCGTGAATTGCCTCGGGCTTGACGGGCACCTTTGCCCAAAGGGGTACGGAGAAGATTAAGATTACCGCTAAGACAAGTTGGGCAAAGCCTATTGTGTAGTAGGTTTGCTGCCAAGAGCCGCCGCTTTGGAGGTATAAAGACAGCGCAATCGGGCTGACCATACAGCCCACTCCCCAGAAGCAGTGGAGGAAGTTCATGTGGGAGGACTTGAAATGAAGCGCGACGTAGTTGTTAAGCCCCGCGTCGACGCACCCCGCCCCCAAACCGAGTATGAACCCGACTATACACATATATACATAGGGCTGCGAAAAACCTGCTAAGTTTAGCGGAAAAATAAGGAGGCTTACCGACGTTATAAAGACGCTTATAACAAGAACCTTGCCGGTGCCGAGTTTGTGTATAATACGGGTCGCGAAAAGGCTTGATAAAATCGTCGCGCCGGAGGTTACCATCGAGTATATCCCACCCATCTCCTGCGGGAGTCCTGCCTCGGTGCGTATAATAGGCCAAGCCGCGCCGAAAAGCCCGTCGGGAAGCCCGAGGCTTATAAACGCAAAGTAGATAAGGACCAAAAGTATTGCAACCATTTTGAAATTCCATTCTGCCTCCGGCGGGGGAGGCTTTTCCGCCGCTGACGGCATAAACATCAACCTCTTGTTTCCCCCGCCGCCGGCGGGGGAAACAAGATACTTTATTATTGTACAACATAAATTGTGAATAAATCTTCAACCTTACGTAAAAATAAAGTTAGCAAAAAAAATCCTATTGACTTTTTTTTGCTTATGTGGTATTATAATATTGAACAATTATAAAACGTGCTTTTATTAATCAGGAGAAGATTATGTCAAAATTAACATTAGAACATAGCAGCGAGACCCCTAATCCGTTTTTCAGGGCAGAGCTGAAATCTGTGCTTAAGGACCCTGCCGTAAGAGCCTATCTTGACGGAATTTTTAACATGATAAGAAACATTGTCGGGCATACGACCGCAATGGACGACTTCATCCTTACCGAAATAAACAAGGACACCCCCGACATTGCCAAGATAAAAAAGACGCTTGTCGAAAACGAATCCCGCCTCATGGGCTATCTCGGGAGCATTACCGACGCTCATCACCTCCTCTCCGCGCTCGATAACCCCGACAGAGAGGGCGATATCAACGTTTCGGAGACCCTTACCGATATAGCCGAAAAGTTTTCAAGGGTTTTCGGCAGAAACATCGAACTTACAAGTACAATTGAAAAAGACCTCTTTGCCGGAATCGACAGGGTTTCTTTTGAAATCGCCGTATCGGATTTTGTCGAACACCTCCTAATCTCAGGAAATCCTCCCGCTGAAATTGATATTTCGCTTAGGAGCATTTCGGGGAATCGGGCGGAACTCGTTATAAAGTCCGTTCCGGGCGGGCGGTATACTATCCCCGAGTGCACCGAAACCGAAGCCGCCGTTCATACAGCGGACTTCGCCGGAGTCTTTATCGAGAATTTTATCCACACCCTCGACGGGGCTTTGCGGTTTGAAAACAAGCCGAACGGCGAAAACAGCGTCATCTTTGAATTCGCGGTAAAACCTCCCAGTGAACTTCACCTCTATTCAAGAGAAACCGTCTTCGAGTTCGACAACGCACGCTTCTCCCCCGCCGCAGCAAAACTAACCCGCTATTTCAAACGCCTCAGTTTCCACTGATTTTAAGGATAACATACTTTGGATGATAGATTAAACGAAGTTTGGCAAACGCTGCCGGTTCCCGATTTACCCGAACCGCATGACGAATCAGCTTGCGACACGGCAGAGAACGCAAGGTTTAAGTTAACCGCCGCGTCCGTCAGGGGCAGAAAGCACAAACACGAAGGCACAAACCGCGACGACTTTTACGCCTTCTCCCTAAAGGACAATTACTTAGCTGTCTGTGTATGCGACGGGGCGGGGTCGAAAGCGTTTTCGCGTATCGGCGCGAAGCTTGCGGCAAAAAGTGCCGTCTCGCGAAACCTTGAGAGGCTTTTAACGCCGGAAGTTATAAAAGTCCTTTCCGGCGACCCTTCGTCGAACGACTTTCTAACCGAAGTCAGCGGGCTTGCCTCAAAGGTAAGAGCCCTTACCTGCCTTGCCTACAAGGCGGTAGAGGACGGGGCTTTAGGGCGAAATAACGACGCGCCCGAAGTTTTCCCGCGTGATGTTTCGGACTATTCTTCAACCTTTCTGTATGCTTTAATTATCCCGCTTGGCGCGGAAACGCTTTTAATTACCCTTACGATAGGGGACGGAAATATTGCGGCTGTAACGCCGGACGGTGTAAAAATCCTCGGCGTTTTTGCAGCAGGGGAATATTCGGGCGAGACGGAGTTCCTTCAGTCCGACGGAATCCTTGCCGAAGCGTCTCTTCGCGCCCGAACAAGGGTTATCCGTGAAAAGATAGACGCGATTATCCTTGCAACAGACGGCGTTGCGGACGATTACTTCCCGGCTGAGAAGGAATTTACAAGATTGCTTTCGGACATTGCAAGCTTTGACGGGGAAGCACTCCGGGACTTTCTTGACAGCTACTACATTCGCGGCAGTTTCGACGACAGGACGGTCGCTCTTATAAGGGTAAGGGAGGCTTAGTTTGGATACGGTTCGCATTGCGATAACAAAGAGCGGAAAACGCCTTCCCTACGTTGTTACCGACAACCCGCCCCGCGGCGGTATGAAATATACATACTTCTCCCCCGACCGCTCGTACGTCATTCAGTTTTATAACAACAAAGCCGACGCAGATTATAACACCCGCTCGCGGATTGAAGCGATTATCGGGCGTTATAACCCCACTGTCTCGGAAAGGCAGGGCGGCGCAATCGGAACGGACGAGACACTTGCGGCTTATTACGCGAAGAGGTATTGCTGGCCGTCCGATGTTGTCGTTTCGCCCGAATTCGGGATAGTCTGCCCCGCGTACCCGAAAAACTTCTTCTTCGAGAGTGCCGCTTCCGACGTTTTAAACCTTTTCGGAAAGGACAAGAAGTCGAATTGGTTCACCTCCTCAAACAGGAAGTTTTTACGGGGGGCTGAACTCGGGGACTTTCGGACAGCACTCGCCTCCTGTATTCTCCTTGCAAGAAGCGTTCGCCGACTTCATCAAGCCGGACTTGCACATTCCGACCTTTCTAATAATAACGTACTAATCGACCCCTGTTCAGGCGACTGCTGTATTATAGACATCGACTCGCTCGTGGTTCCGGGGCTTTATCCGCCGGAAGTCGCGGGGACAAGGGGCTATATCGCCCCGGAGGTTGTCGCGACAATGGACCTTGACAGGCGCGACCCGAGGCGCGTTTACCCCTCCGCAAAAACCGACCTCCACGCCCTTGCGGTTTTAATTTACGAGTACCTTTATCACAGGCACCCTCTAATCGGACCTAAGATTAACAGCAGTACCTCGGCGGAAGATGACGACAGATGTTCCCTCGGGAAGAACGCCCTCTTTATCGAGCACCCGACCGACCGCTCGAACCGCCCGAAAGTCCTAACCGATACCGTACAGACCTCGGGAGGTGTACTCGAAAAGCTCTTTTTACGGGCGTTCACCGACGGGCTTCATTCGCCTTCGCTTCGCCCCTCCGCCCTTGAATGGGAACGCGGGCTTGTCAGGACCTTTGAGCTTCTTGCGAAATGCGGTAACAGGTCTTGCGAGCACAGATGGTTCGTTGCGGAAAAAAGCAGTGTCTGCCCGTTTTGCGGCTATGACAATACCGGTGAGACGATAAAATTTCGCTTCTATAACGGGGTGCAATCGAGTCCGGGCGAATACAGAGAGATTTTCGGAGCCGTCTTTGCCGACAATTCCCCCCTCTTTTCTTGGCACTTCACCCCCGGCATAATCCCGGACGAAAAGACCGACCGCACACTCCTCGCATATATTGTCCGTCACGGCGGCGACTACTTTTTCGTAAACTCGAAGCTGCACGGGCTTGTGACTTCCGACGGGAAGGTCCTCCCGCCCGGGCGCGCTTTCCGTTTAAACGACGGCTGTACACTTTATTCGGACAAAGGCGTATTAATAGCGGCAGAAATCAAGAACTAAAGTTGCTCATACAGCAGCAGAAATTAAAAATAAATAGAGATAAAAAATAAATATGGAACGCGTACAAATAATAACCGATGTCCTTGCGGAAATCTACCCCGACGCTAAGTGTATGCTTGACTATAAAGAACCCTATCAGCTCCTTATTGCCGGGCGGCTCTCCGCCCAGTGCACGGACAAGCGTGTCAATATGGTAACGGCGGAACTTTTTTCCCGCTACCCCGATGTAATAAGCCTCTCTGCCGCGGATATAACCGAGGTAGAGTCGATAATCCGCCCCTGCGGGCTTTATAAGGTTAAGGCGAGGGATATTATCGGAATCTGTAATATTTTAGCCGGCGGTAAGGTCCCCGGTGCTCTTCCGAAAACGATTGCGGAACTCATCAAGCTCCCCGGAATCGGGCGCAAGACCGCCAACCTCATTATCGGCGACGTCTTCGGGCGTCCCTCCTACGTTACCGATACGCACTGCATACGGATAGCGAACCGCCTCGGCTTTACTTCAAACTCCCGCCCCGAGCGTGTCGAAACCGACCTTAGAAAGCTTATTCCGCCGGAAGATTCGACCATGCTCTGCCACAGGCTTGTGCTTTTCGGGAGGGATTATTGCTCCGCCCGTTCGCCGAAGTGCAACCGCTGTCCCGTTATAAAAAAAATCGCCAAAACCGACCCCGAATTTCGCTGCAAGTTAGTGAGAACGAAGAATGGCTAAAGGTGTTTTTCGCCCCTGCATAGATATTCACAACGGCATCGTTAAGCAGATTGTCGGGGGGGCGTTGACCGACGGGGTTGCAGTCGAAAATTTTGTGTCCGGTAAGACGGCGAAATATTACGCCGAGCTTTATAAGACGCATAACCTCTCCGGCGGGCATATTATTATCCTCAACAAAAGGGGTACGCCAGAATACGAGGCGGGCAAAGAGGCGGCAAAAGCTGCCCTTGCGGCTTACCCCGGCGGTATGTCGATAGGCGGCGGGATTGACCCCTCTAACGCCTTGGAATTTGCGGACGCGGACGCTGTTATAGTTACAAGCTATGTCTTTGAAGACGGCAATATAAGCATGGAAAAACTCGAAAAGATTTCTAATCTTGTAACCCCTTCGCGCCTTATATTAGACCTTTCAGTCCGCGAAGTCGGTGATGAATATCGTATAACTACAAACAGATGGCAAACAATATCAAATATATCAATTAACTCAGACAATACCCTATCCCTTAAACCCTACTGTAAAGAATTTTTAATCCACGCTGTTGACAAAGAGGGGAAGAGGGGCGGGATTGATAAAAGGTTAACCGCGATTTTGGCGGAGATGGATTTCCCGATAACATACGCGGGCGGGGTTCGCGATATGAGCGACGCTTTTTACCTGTCGGATTGCGGGATTGATTTTACGGTGGGTTCGGCTCTTGATATCTTCGGAGGGAATCTTAAATTTGAGGAACTTGCGGAAAAATTTTCATAAATATTTAAGACGTTCTTTCCAAATTTTCGCCGCGCTTTTGATATGCCTTAATTTGTTCTCCTTAACCGGTTCGGCGGACGATTCGCGCTTTGTCAGCGTTATTATTGATACTTCACGCGGGCGTGTTAACATAAGCCCCTATATATATGGTATTAACGACAACACCGGCGCGCCCGAAATCGCGGTTAAAGCGGTAAAACAACACGGTATTTATATCGACACCTACAACTGGGAGCTTGACGCGGCGAACACAGGTTCTTCTGCCGGCAATATGAACATTCTAATGTCAACGACGGCGGACACCGACTACAGTGTTACCGCGCTCTATCCGTCTAAGTTTATGGACAACGCCAATGCTAATGAAATTCCGGGAAGATTCCTTTCGATACCGATGTCGGGCTATGCCGCCGCAGATACGGACGGCGCGGTATATGACGACAGCGAAGGGCGTTTCCTCACGCTCCTTGACCGCAAAAATCAAGGCAGCGAATATATGTTAAACCCCGACAAGACCGACGGCTTCGTCTATAACGACGAATACATCGCGTATATGATTAACCGCTTCGGTGTCAGGGGCAATGAGGGCGGTGTTACCGGCTATTTCCTCGGGAGCGAGCCTGAAAAGATGCGGGGGGAATTCCCCTCCTTGGGGCTTCGCAAACTCACTTCACAGATGCTTGCGGCGGATATTACGGAGGGTGCGAGAATGGTTCGCCATATCGACCCGAAGGCTGATATATTCGCGCCCGGAATAAGAGGTCTTGAAAACTTCATTAATCTTTCAAACAGCGCGGATTTTGAAACGCACTCCGACGAATACAGCTGGTTTATCGACTACTTTTTAGACAGAATGAAGACAGCTTCAACCCTTGCGGGGGAACGTCTCCTCGACGTCCTCGACCTTCAATATTTCACCGAAGCGGAAACCGATACCGGCGCGCTTGTTATCGCGAGCGAATCCGAATCCGCGAATGAAGCAAGGATTGACGCGCCGGGGCTCTTTTGGGACGCGTCCTATTCCGAATCGAGCCGCGCCGCCGTTAATTACAAAGCCTACACGCCGCTCCTGCCGACGCTCCAAGCGTCTATCCGTATGTACTATCCCGGAACGAAACTGAGCTTTTCGGAATACGGTTTCGGCGGCGGCGGGAATCCGAGCGGAGGAATTGCCGTCGCGGACACCCTCGGTATCTTCTCCGAAAACGGTGTGTACTTCGCGGGGCTTTCAAAGTCTGCTTCCGAATACGATTACGAGTCCGCCGGGCTTAAAATCTATACCGACTATGACAATGCAGGCAGTTCCTACGGCTCTGTCGCTGTAAGTGCCGAAGACAGCGGTCCTTCGGCTGTCTATGCTTCAACCGGGACCGTCAACGACTCGAAACTCACCGTATGTTATATAAACAAGACCGACACCACCGAAACCGCGCATTTTCTCCTTTTCGCAAACAGCGATTATGACACTGTGCGGATTTTCGGCTTCGATGAGGACAGCCCCGAAATTACCGACCGCTATGACGAAAGCGAGGTTGTTTCAAGCAATATCTTCGAGTACGATGTTCCCCCGTACTCGGTTTATATGTTCGAGTTCTCCGGCATACCTCACCCCGGCGCGGTAACAACAGCCCCCACAGCGGAGGACGAACTCGCCACTACAACAACCCCCGCCGTAACCGACCCCTATGGCGCAACAATTACCTCCGAGGAAGAAACTGCGACGACGGCAGTTACCATAGAAGCCGCCGAAACCGACCCCGAAACAACGGTCTTCACCCCGCCGGTAACAGAAGAACCCGCCGACGAAATCCCGCTTATTATCCGTATTATTGCGATTGTTCTTATTTTCGGTGTTATCGGTGTCTTCGCTTATATTATTTTCACAATAACTCGTCCATAACTCGTTAACGGATTGTTCAAATATTGTTATGCAATGTTAACAATGTTGGTTAATATTTTTGTACAACTTAAACAAAACATTCAAAAACCTATTTACAAATCAAAAATAAAATATTAAAATATTAATTGACGTCTTTATGCCATAAATAGGCTTAATGATGAACAAAATTTTTCGGAGGTAGGAAGCTTTGACTCTGCAGATAAAAGTGATTGCGCTAACCCTGTTGTGCCTCCTAATTCCGGGGATAATTATAAGCGTTACTTCGTATGAAAAAGCGAAATCTGCGGCATTTGACGAAGGCGTCGATTACCTTAATTCGTCAGCCGCTTTTCACGCGCTTTCTGTAACTACATATATCGAAGAGATAGAGACGTTTGCCTCCGACATTGTTTCCGACTCGCGGATTAAGAGTTTCACCGCGGCAGCAACAGCAACCGGCGGGAACGCCGACGCCGACTTGACGCTCTACACCGAAGAGCGGCTTAAAAACCTCTCGCTCTATAACACCGACCTCGTTGAGGTTATGATTATCGGCGAAAACGGCAAGGTTCTTGCCTCGACTCTCCCGTATAATATCGGGAACACCAAAGAAAATTACAGCGAGCTTTCCGACAACCCGGGTGTTTCGGGCTTCGAGTCGTTTGAAAACGCGAACGGCGTTATCCGCCCGTCCTTCTCGGTTGCAACAAACATCTATTCCGAAAGCAACAGCATTATCGGCGTTCTCTACGAGATTTTCTATACCGGCTCACTTGAACAGATTATCTCGAACACCGACACCGACGTTTCAACCACCCTCGCCCTCGCCGATTCCGACAACGACCTTATCGTCTACGACTTTAAGGCTGTCGTTAATATGACCGACAAGAACGTTGAGTTCGCTCCCTATGTCGCCGCAGTATCACAGAAGATGGATTTCCTCTTTTCAACCGACAACCCCGGCGAGGTTGTTCTCCCCTTCGTCGCAGAGGGTGCGGGGAAGAGCCGCATATTCGCTATGACCGAAATCCCGAAGGCGGGTTGGGTCTTCCTTTCAAGCACCGACCACAAGGCTTTTACCAACCAAATCAACATCAGCGTCTCTAATATCCCTCTACAGGTGCTCCTTCTTGTCTTCGGCGCGGCGGGACTTATCTTTATCGGAGTATATTTCCTCTCCCCTATGGCAACTATAATGACAATCCTCGGGCGCAAGACTTCCGGCGGCGATGTTGCAAGCCGCATAGCCTTCACCGACCATAAGGACGAATTCGACACCCTCCGCGACGACCTGAACGACCTCTTTGACCGCATAGCAGAGGGCGAACTTAAGTACGAAACAATGGTTGAGATGACGAACAACATCGTCTTCACCATCGACCTTAAAACTTCAACCGTCGAGATGTCCAAGAATTTCAACAAGAAATTCTCCTTCCGCCCCAAGGACAACACAATCGAAGAAAGCTTCATCTACAAAATCCGCGTTCATAAAGACGACAAGGAAAAATACCTCGGCGACATGGACGCAATCCTCAAAGAGGCGAACTTCATCGACGGCGAATACCGTATCAAGAACCTCTACGGCGACTTCGCTTGGGTTGTTATTAAGGCGACGAAATTCTTCGACCGGAATGAAAACCCCTCGAAGATTATCGGCGTAATTGTCGATATTGACAAGGACAAAAAGTCGAAGATGTCGCTCTTACAACGTGCTAACTACGATGCCTTAACTCAAATCTACAACCGCGAAACCTTCCTTAAAAACCTCTCCGAAACAATTGAGTCAACCCGCCATAAAAAAGACCTCGCCGCAGTCCTCTTTATAGACCTCGACGACTTCAAGCACTTCAACGACGACTACAGCCACGCTTGCGGTGACGAAGTATTAAAGTTCACCGCCGACACCCTCAAGGAAATTACCTTCGAGCGCGGTTTCGCCGGGCGTTTCGGCGGCGACGAGTTCGTCTCCTGCCTCACAAAACTTACCCTCTATTCCGACGCCGGTGTCGTTGCCCAAGAGATTATTGATATCCTCTCCCGTGGCTTTATCTCCGAATCAACCGGGCAGAAATTAGCTGTCCACTGCTCCGTCGGCATTAGCTTCCTCCACGAATCCGGCAAGACTACCGAAGAAGTGATCGCCTCCGCCGACGCCGCCATGTACAACATCAAAAAACACGGCAAGTCTGCCTTCGCCTACGCCCAAAAAGACGACGCCCCCCCGCCTATTGAGATTACTCCGAAACCAATAGACAGAGAATAAAAACTGTAGTTACCTAATAAACAAAACCGCAGTACATATGTATTGCGGTTTAAATTACTAAAATGGAGAAGTTTAATGAAAAAGTTTGCAAAACTATTAGCCCTCGTCTGCGCCATCCCCCTTATTTTATGCGCCTGCAAGGGCGACAGCACTGCCGGGGACGACCGCGACGATTCCGTCTTGACAGGCTATTCCGAAGCCGAAACCGATGTCCCGGACGATATTAATGTTGTCCTTACGGACGATGCTCCAATTAAAAATTTTATCATGCCCGAAGTCGGCGAAAATATCGCAGTAATGACCGTTAAGGATTACGGGACGATTAAGATTAAGCTGTTCCCTGTTGAAGCGGCAAAGGGCACCGAGAATTTTGTCGGGCTCGCGAATATTGACTATTACGATGAGCTTATCTTCCATCGTGTCATAAAGGACTTCATGAACCAAGGCGGCGACCCCCGCGGCGACGGCACAGGCGGTTCGAGTATGTGGGGCGACAAATTCGACGGCGGTATCCCCGAGGGGCTTTACCACTTCTCCGGCGCGATTGCCTACGCTAACAGCGGCGGAACAGACACCAACGGCAGTCAGTTCTATATCGTCAATACCCCCGCCGGTTACGTCAACGGCGGCGCGTACCAAGATGCAGCCGGGAATATCATAAACGTTACCGACATCTACCAGACCGGCTTAACGCTCCCGAAAAACGTTGCAACGATGTACGAAGAAAAGGGCGGCGTGCCTTTCCTTGACGGCTCTTACACCGTCTTCGGGCAGGTTTTCGAGGGACTTGATGTTGTACGCGCAATCGGCGATGCCCCGACCGACGCGAACGATAAACCCCTTACGCAGATATTAATTGAGGATATTTCGATTGTGCCTTATGAAGGGTAACATGAAAAGCCCCCGCGTGGATGCGGGGGCTTTGTGTATGTGCTAAACAATCTTACGCCAAGTCCAAATTTTGCTTAATCGCATCTTGAAGCAGAACAGAAAAATTAAACCCTTTTCGTTCCGCAAGTGTCGCAAGCCATGCAGGCAAAGTGCAGTTTTTTCTAACGGATTTTGAATGATATTTTTCCGCGTAAGCGTCAATATCAAGCCGAATTAAACTCACAAATCCATCCTCAAAATCGTCTGCTTTTACGTCAGCAAGGTTTGACGGCGGCGGAACAGGTTCGCCGCGGACAATCTCGCCGTAAATCCACCCGCACCCCGCTTCATCTGCCATTAAAAATGCCTCTTCTATATCTCTCCCGAATGTTGTACAACCCGGCAGGTCGTGAAAAATAACGGTTACTCCGTCATCATCGGGATAAAAACAAGCCGGATAAATACCAACCATAATATTGTCCCCCCTTCGCTTACTTAAGCCCTGCTTGACGCATTATAGATTGTAAAGATTTCTTCGGTATATCTCCATGATGAAACGATATTGTCACTTTCCCTTTTTTAGTCGGGTGAAGATAGTGATGGTGCGAACCTTCTGCGCCTATATAATACCAACCGTCTTTTGTAACTATCCTTTCTGCTTGTTTTGCTGTCATTATTATAGGCTCCTTCATATATTATAATGCGCATTGCGTGCATTATCAAGCAATTTTGCAGATTGTTTATGTAAACTTTCTATGAACAACAGAAAGCCCCTGTAAAACAGGGGGTCTGCCGGCGGCGGGGGTCGAACCCGCACGGTATCGCTACCACCGGATTTTGAGTCCGGCACGTCTGCCAATTCCATCACGCCGGCAAAGGCGGGGACGCCCCCGCGGGCAAGCCGCCGCGCTTAGTTTTATCAAGCGCATAGTACACAAGCGGCGGGGGCTTTAGTAATACTTATTCTATCACAAATCTGCTCATTTTTCAATGACTAAATTGTTAACATTTCGCGGATGGCTATTCAAGTTCCTCTGCGTTCTTAACATCAGCCTTGCGATACCTGTGTAGCTTTAGTTTCGACTGATAGAAGACTTGGGCGGGGTAGAGACCTACATAGCCGGAGAGCAGGTAACTCAGGGCAATTGCTACGCCGAAGTAGAGCATTACCGATTCGGCGTGAACGATTTCGGTAAAGAGCTCGGCGGCGAGGGCAAAAGCAGCGAGGGGGCAATTCGTCACGCCGCAAAATACCGCGACAAAGCCTATTGCCGCGCCGAAGGAGGGCTCGAGACCTAAAATTACGGCGAGGGAGCTGCCCATTGTCGAGCCGATATAAAAAGCCGGAAGAATCTCGCCGCCGCGAAAGCCTGCGCCGAGGGTTAAAGCAGTCAGGGCAATTTTAATAAGCGGGACGTAGATGGGAATGTCGTTTGAGACGAAGGCGTGTTCGATTGTGTTGTAGCCTGCGCCGGAGTATATGTCGGTGCCCAGAAGAAGCGTTATTCCGGCGACAAGGAGACCGCCGACAAAAGCCCTTTTGTACGGGTTCCTAAAAGTTTTTTCGTAATATTTATGTGAAAGCTCCATCGCCCTGCAAAAGAGGATTGCCGCGAATGCCGAACAGATGCCGATTACTGCTACCTTCCCGAGTTCCGGGAAATCCACTGCCGAGCTTACGCCGTCAATAACGTAGTGTTCGCGGGCGAGCCCTAAGAGGCGGGTTGTCCAATACGCCGACACTGCGCCAAGGACGCATGGTACGAGGGCTGAATATGCTATCGAGCCTATTATTGCAATCTCAATCGCGAAGATTGCCGAGGCGGCGGGCGCGCCTGTTAACGCGGAAAAGGCGGCGGCGATTGCCGTCATCATTAAGACCGACGAGTCGTTCTTCCCCATCTTTAACAGTGCCGAGACAGGGGCTAAAATTCCGCCGCCGATTTGAAGCGACGCGCCCTCACAGCCTGCCGAACCGCCGGTAAGGTGTGTTAAAGCCGACGCAATGAAGACGAGCGGAGCTTTTTTCCATTCGACGGCACTTGTCCCGTCATGGGCGGCGGCGACAATGTCGTTGGTGCCCCTATCATGCGGGAAGCCGGCTTTCTTGTATATAAAGACGATAATTAAACCTGCGACGGGCAGAAGCGGCAGCAGCAGCAGCCTGTGGTCGGCACGGAAGCTGTTAACGCCGTCGATAGCAAGGCGAAAAAGGCTGACCGCAACGCCGACGACAGCCCCGCAAGGGATTGATATTAAGAGCCACTTAAGGAAATACTTCCAAGCGCGGATTGCTCCGACAATTTTCATGCGGCGGATTAACTTTCTTAACATTGATACGTCCGTTAGCTTTATTTGTTACAGCGGAAGTTCACCGAATGGCAGGTCGTCGTCATCGTCGGAAGTCCGATTGCGGTTATATTCGGAGTAGTAGATAAACATCTCGCGCAACAGCAGGTTCGCGGCGGCGGTTGAAATTCCCGACGGGTCGTAGGGCGGCGACAGTTCAACCACATCAAACCCGACAACGTTAAGGTCCGAGAACGCCATTGTATACGCTAAAATTTCCGAAACCGTACAGCCGTTATGTTCCGGCGTCCCCGTCCCCGGGAAGACGGAAGGGTCGAGCACGTCAAGGTCGAGGGTGATATAAACGGGGCTGTCCTCCGCGACAAAGAGGGTGTTTTCAATCTCCTCGTCAATCTGTTCAAGCCCGAAAATCGGGTTCGGAATCCGCCCGAAGAGGAATTCCTCCGCTGTGCCGCTGCGTATGCCGAACTGGTAGATGTTCTTCATTCCGACAAGCTCCGCGCATCTTCGCATAACCGTTGCGTGGGAGAGCTTTTCGCCGAGATATTCGTCCCGCAAATCCGCGTGTGCGTCAAGATGAATAATCCGGAGGTCGGGGTACTTTTTAACAAGTGCTCTGACTGCGCCGAGGGTTACAAGATGTTCCCCCCCGAGCATAACGGGCTTCTTGTCGCGGGTTATAATTTTGCTCGTCATATGTTCAATCATTTCAAGAACCCGTTCGGTGTTCCCGAACGGCAATTCTAAGTCCCCTGCGTCAAAAACTTTGCAGTCCGCAAGGTCGGCGTACTGGTACGGCGAATACGTCTCAATCCCGTACGACTCCCGCCTCATAACCGACGGCGCGAACCTTGCGCCCGGACGGTAGGACGTTGTCCCGTCGAAAGGCGCGCCGAAAAGAACGTACTCCGCCTCATCAAAATCCGCGTCACAGCCTATGAATCTGTTGTATTCACTAATCATGGAGTTTGTCGGGGAGGCAGCCGCAACTGATTAAACCCTCTGTAGGTAATGCTTTGCATAGGGTCTCCCTCTCCTTCCCATCTTGTTTTCGGTAAAGTAACGTCAACCATCACAGCCCTGTCGTTAACATTAAGCTTAACCTTCGTTATCGGCGACGGATTCGGTATAGTTTCGCCGTCTTCAATAAGTCCGAGAAGCTCAATCTCTAAAAGCTCCTTCGCGCTTACCCCTGCTTTTTCTTCCGTTTCCGCACAGGTAGCGCATTTAAGGTCAGGGAATTCTACCGTGAATTGTCCGTCTTCTTCGCGGGTAAATATTGCGGGGTAGCGGTATAAATTACTAAACATTTGTAAACGCTCCTTTCATCAGCGGAATTTAAGTCCGCTCTGACGTTCAATACTGTCAAGCGTTTTTCGCGTTAAATCTTTTCGCGGGTGCGGCACGGTCGTCCGTCCTCTTTTTATCGGGTGCTTGTATTGGTGATGGTCTCCGACGCAGTTTACTTCATACCAACCGTCATTAGAGAGTAATCGGATAACTTCACGCGACGAATAACTCTTCATGTCGCAAGCAGCTCCTTAACATACGTCGGCAAACTGAACGCCCCGGTATGAATGTCGGTGTTGTAGTAGCGGGTTTTTATGCCTAATGCTTCCCAAGCTTCCTTGTCAAAGTCAAACGGCGTTGTTGCACCTTTACTTGCGAACCCGAACAGCCAGTGCCCGGAAGGGTAGGTCGGGATATGCGCTTGATAGACGAAGGCGTTCCCGAAAACGCTCTTAATCCGCTTGTGGGCTCTGGTGCAGGCGCGGGCGTCGTTTTCGTAATATGGGCTCTCGTGTTGGTTTATCAGTATTCCGCCGGGGGCAAGCGCGTTTTCGCAGTTGCCGTAAAACTCGACGGTAAAGAGCCCTTCGCCCGGTCCGAAAGGGTCGGTGCTGTCAACGATTATGAGGTCGTAAAAATTTTCCTTGCCCCTTACATATTTTAAGCCGTCGGTGAAGTGCATATGCACGCGATTGTCATAAAATCCGCAGGCGGTCTGTTCAAGGTATTCTTTGCAGACCGAAACAACCCGCTCGTCAATCTCCGCAACGTCAATATGCCAAATGCCCGGGTAGCGCGTTAATTCCCGCAGCGTTCCGCCGTCCCCCGCGCCGATAACGAGTACCTTCCGCACATCGGGCTTTGAAGCCATCGCGACGTGGGTTATCATCTCGTGGTAGATGAATTCGTCCTTTTCGGTTAACATCATGTACCCGTCAAGGGTCAAGAACCGCCCGAACTCAGGCGAATCGAATACGTCAATCCGCTGGTACTCGCTCTCCTCCGAGTGAAGGTGTCGGTCAACGCGGATTGAAAGTTTAACATCGGGGGTGTGCAGCTCAGAAAACCATATCTCCATAAAAACAGAATACAGAGTACAGAATACAGAATACAGAATTCTATGTTCCGTATTCGCCCTGTTTTCCCCTTTACTAATTTTTTTGTCTTTCTTTCAGGTATCTGTACGTCGCTTCCGGGACAAGGGGTTTTAAATCCTCAAGGTTATTTTCAACAAGGAGCTTTCTTACCCTGGAGGCACTTATAACTTCGCCCGCTTCTTCCTTGCGCTTTATTTCCTTAAACTCAACCCCGTAAAACGGCAACAGGTTCGCCATTACCCGATTGTACTCGCTTGTTACAGGGTCGAGGGGTTCTTCCCCGGCGAAGCGGACTGTAATATTAAGGGCGGGGGCGATTTTTACCGCGAACGCCGTTACGTCGTTAATTACGGACGGCTTCCCGGACGGGTCAAGTTCCTTCTTGTCCGACTTTAAAAAGTATTCCGGGAAGGTCAGTTGTGAGATTATGAACTTGCCGGAGGGTAAAACAGTAACGTTTTGTAGGTTTACGCAGTTTTCCTTAACAAGCTCAAGCCGCTCCGCGAACGGGAATTCGGACCTGTCCTCTTCGACAACGAAGATAAAGAGGTTGTCGACTTCCTTCGCCGCAGTTTCGATAAGGTACATATGCCCGTTCGTCAACGGATTGCAATTCATGACTATCGCGCCGGTTTTGCCGTCTTTTTTTTGCTTTCCTAAGTCTAAGCAATATTCATCTATTCCGCGGAAAATCCTGCTGATGCTAAAAAATTGTTGAAAACGTTCCGTTCGTTCTACAGTCGGTTCAATCTTTTTTGCGTAATTTCCGTCCAAGAAATCCGAATTTTCTATAAGCCCTAAAATCTCTTCCGATAAAATCGCGTTCCCCGTTTTTGTAAAATGCGAAATATTAAGAAAGCACAGTTTTTCGCTTTTATTAAGACTTAAATTATAGAACAGCCGAACGCCGTTTGCACTGAGGTTGTTCCTCTCCCCCGCGACGAAATCTTCCCACTCGTTGTTGAAAATCTTATATGTTTCCTCATCTGCGTCCTTAATACTATGTCCGAAGGCTCTCGGCAATATCTTCTCATAGGGCGTTAAGGTTTTGTCTGTGAGGATAGGGAAAAGATAAATAAAAAGTTTAACACCTTTCTTCTCAAGAAAGTTTGAAAGCCAAATTATCATGGCGGGGATGTTTTTACGATTCTGAACGTATGAAAGATGATGGGAACAGAGGGTGAAGAAAACGCGGTCGCCGGGTATTAAGGGGAGTGCAATAATATCATTAAATAAGGCGAAAAGTCCCCTGTCGAGCGTAACATTAAGGTTAACGTTATATCCGCTTGTTTTTGCAAGCGCGTGAAAGCGTTCCCTAAATGCCGGGGTGTTTAGCAGGTCGAAAAGCTGTGAGCCGCCCAAGACATACATGGTGTTAATTCCATTATTTTGTATGTCTTCAAAAATCTTACCCCCCCCCGAGGATTTACATTATGGACAAAAACTTCCGCTTCGCGGGCAACTTCTTCGCTTACCCCGAATTCTTCCATGAGAATATCAACTTTAGCGTCGGGATTTTCGGCAAGAATCTTATTTTCGTCCCACATTCTAAACGGCATTATGAAAAAACGCTTATCGCAGAGTTCGCGGAGGCGATCAACTGGCAGCCCTAAAAGCCCGTAGTAAACATAAATCTCAAGGTACTCGTCTTCGGAGGTTGTTAATCTATCGTAAATGTCAACAATTGCTTTTACGCATGGTCTGTAGTCGTCCCCAATCGGTTTAACCTCAAGGAGGATTGCATCACTTTTTTTAATTGGATTTTGATAAAATTCTTCAATTTCCAAAAGTTTTAAATTCATCTTTACCTCACAACGTTAATGTTTAAAACGTCCATATCCTGCGTCCCGGTAAGGCTTGAGCCCTTTTCTTTCGCGTAATTGATATAGTCGATAATATCGGCGGTTATCCGTTCGCCGGGGGCTAAAATCGGTATTCCGGGCGGGTAACACATTACAAACTCGCCCGAAATCCGCCCTGCCGCCTCTTCTATCGGAATGGGCACCGTCTCGGCGTAAAAGGCAGACTGCGGGGTCATTGCAGCTTCGGGGGCGATGTATTCCGTCGCAAGAAGTGTCCGAACCCGTTCCGGCTTCCCATGACGGCGTTTTATATCCGCAAGGGCGGATATAAGCCGCTCAATATCCCTGCTCCTGTCGCCGTCCGAGATGTAACATAGGAAATTCGCTATATCCCCGAACTCAATCTGTATATCATATTCATCACGAAGCTTGTCGTATACCTCAATCCCCGCAAGCCCGATGTCTAAGCTGTTAACCGAAAGTTTCGTGCTGTCGAAGTCGAAGATGTTCCCGCCGTTTTTAAGTTTCTTCGTGAACGCCCTGTAGCCGCCGATTTTCTTAATCTCGGCGCGGGCGTAATCCGCCGTCTTAATTATCGTTTCCGAAATGCCCTTCCCGAAAAGGGCAAGCCGCCGCCTTGATATATCTAAGCTCGACATTAAGAGATATGAGGCGGAGGTCGTCTGGGTTAGGTTTATTACCGCGTTAAGATAGCCGGCGTTAACATTCTCTCCGGCAAGAAGAAGGCTGCTTTGCGTAAGGCTTCCGCCCGATTTATGGAGGGAAACAGCACTCATATCCGCGCCCGCCTCCATTGCCGAAACCGGCAGCTCTTCGTTAAAGTAAAACTGCGTCCCATGCGCCTCATCGGCAAGAACAAGCATATTATGCTCATGCGCAAGTTTAACAATTGCCTTTAGGTCTGAACAGATGCCGTAGTAAGTCGGGTTGTTAACAAGAACGGCTTTCGCGTTCGGGTGCGAAGTTATTGCCGCTTCAATATCGGCAAAATCCATTCCGAGGGGAATCCCAAGCTCATCATCAACGCCGGGGTTAACATAAACCGGCACCGCTCCCGAGAGGATAAGCGAATTAATCGCGCTTCGGTGGACATTGCGGGGCATTATAATCTCTTCGCCGGCTTTAACCGCCGAAAGAATCATACTTCTTACCGCGCTTGTCGTCCCCCCGACGCAGAAAAAGCAACGTTTCGCCCCGAACGCTTCCGCCGCAAGCTCCTCCGCCTCTTTTATAACCGAAACGGGGTGGATAAGATTATCGAGCGGCTTCATCGAGTTAACGTCAACGTCCATAACCATCTGCCCGAGGAAGGAGGTGAGTTCCGGGTTGCCCTTCCCGTGCTTATGCCCCGGCACGTCGAAGGGCACTATTCTTGCTTCCCTATAACGCTTTAAAGCGGTGGCGAGGGGGGTTTTATCTTGTGTGTTCAAAATATATTCATCCCACTGAAAATTTCAATCATTTCTCTTTTAATTGCATCGTTTATCTCTAATCTTCTTTTGGGCGCAAGCTCGTATGTGTCGGTGTTGAAAAGGTAGTTTTGGAGGGTTATTTCTTTTATCATCATCTTGGTATGGAAGATGTTGGCTTGGTAGACGTTGATGTCTACCGCGTCGTATTTTTCGAGCGTATCGTCGCTTATATAGTTTTGGATAGAGGTGATGTCGTGGTCGATAAAGAGCTTTTTGCCCTTCTCGTCGCGGGTAAAGCCTCGCACGCGATAGTCGATTGTTATAATGTCGGAATCGAAGCTGCCTATAAGGTAGTCGAGAGATTTTAATGGCGTAATCTGCCCGCAGGTCGAAACGTCAATGTCAACCCTAAAAGTTGCAATCGAATTGTCGGGGTGGTATTCGGGGTAGGTATGGACGGTTAAATGGGATTTGTCAAGGTGCCCGGCGAGGGAATTCTTCCCCGGAACCATGCGTATATTTGAACTCATGTCAAGCTCATTCTCGGTAAGCTTCTCCTCCGAAATGAGGACGGTTACCGACGCGCCCTGCGGCTCGTAATCCTGCTTCGAGATATTAAGCACATACGCCCCAATCATCTCGGTAACGTCGCACAAAATCTTCGTCAGACGGTCGGAATTATACACGTCGTCGATGTACTTCAAATAGTCCTGCTGTTCACGCACGCTCTTTGCGTAGCAGATGTCGTATATATTGAAACTCAAAGTCTTCGTAAGGTTATTGAACCCGTAAAGCTTTATTTTATCCTTATCGTTAAACGGAAAATCAGCCAATTTTTTATCCTCCGAGAAAAGTTTCTACGTTAAAAACTCGATTGCCCGCTCGATTGAATCGCGGGAGTTGCCCCAGTCGGCGTCCTTCCCGCCGTTGCGGTAGTCATACATACTGCAAAAATGCGAAACGTCTTTATAGAGCGTTTGAAGATACTTGTTTGTAAGGTCGCCGATTGTTATTGCGAAATTTTCCGCGTCTTTTTTCGACAGATACTGCGGGGCAATTTCCGACAACAATCTAAAGTGTTTAAGACAGATAAAGGGCTGTTCCTCAATCATCTTTTTTAACTTCGGGTTAGTATAACATTCGCAGAACGTCCGCGTCAGCCTGTCCATACCCCATTTTATCTTTTCGCAGACAAAACAAGAGTGCTCATAACTTCGCAAGGTATCAATACGCTTGTCCTTTTTAAGAAGCGGACGATTTGAAGCGAATACGTCCTGACTTATTCGGTCAAGGTGGGTTTGTAACATTAACGCAAGCGACAGCCTGTTTTTTTGCTTTAACATTCGCGCAAAGTGCTTGTCGCAAAACCCGAGTTTGTTAGTCTCAATACGAACATCGGGTTCCATCATCGCCGCGCCCATTATATATTCGACTGTCCGTTCTTCAAGCATCTTTTCCATTCGACAGAGCGGGCATTTGCAGTCTTCTTGCGGTTCTAAGACTTCCGTTATAGGTATAGTTAAGATAGACTCTCGCATAACTCTCTGTTCCTTATATAGTGAAATAGGTATTGTTGGGCGATTCCGGCGAAGGGGTGGTTTATAAAGGGGAAATCTTCGGGGTAAAATTCCGCTAAGGCGCGGTTTATCCAAACGTCTCGCGGGAAACATTCAAGCCTGTGAAACCCGTACAGGAGCGTACATTCCGCAACCTTCGGACCTACACCGCTAATCTGCATTAACGCCGCCCGTGCCTCCGGGGTCGGCATTTTTGCAACTTCGTCAAGGCTAACCTTACCGGACAGAACGTTCTCCGCCGCGCTTTTAAGGTACTTTTCCCTAAAGCCGGTCTTTGCGAAACTGATGTCGGTTAAAAGGTCGGAGGGGTTCGGGAACTGCCCGAAATGCTCAACAAGGCGGTTTATAATAAGTTTAATGCGGGGGATATTGTTGTTTTGTGAGATTATGAAGGATACTAAAGTCTCCCATGGGTCTTGCTTTAGTATATGTATTCCGCCGCAAAATTCGATTGCCTTTTTCATTACAGGGTCTGTTCTAAATTCGCGCTTTATCGCTTCGTAATCGCGGTTGAAGTCGAAGTAGGCATCCCATTTTGTGAGGAACTGTTCTTCGGTTACGTTATGTAAAACTATCGTGCCGCCTTGTTGTGAGGCGTTGACGTGCTGTCGGAACGACTGCCCGCAATTAACGGTTAAGTCAAGGTCGAAGCCCTCGCATTTTACGTATATGTTATTATCTTTTGCGGTGAAGCTTCTCAACTTTTTTCTTTTCCTTATCGTTTTGCGGAATGTATATACATTCGTCAAAGAGAGCCTGAAACTTCGGGGGGATTAGCTTGTTCTTATGAAGCTTCCCGAAATACCAAGTCGTAAATTTCGCCCTTTCGCGAACCTCGTCGAGGAAGAAATGTATTCGTGTAAGGAGGGTGCTTTCAAAAGCCAAAAACTGTTTTAGGCTCGCGGGGGCTTCGTGGGTTACGGCGATGTCGAATTCAAAGCCGTGGTCGTCTAAGGCTTCAAGCGCGGTTTCTATCTCTTCTTCACTTACAGCCTCTTCCCCCCACCAGCGGTTTTGCTGCTGTCTTTCCGCAATGTCCGCCGAAACGCCGCCGCCGAAAGCGAAGACGCGGGTTCCGCCGAGGTTGAAGATGTTGCCGCGGCAGAGATGGTAAAGGTTGCCGGAAATGTGGTGGGTAAAGCCGCCGCAAAATTCCTCTGCCGGGTAGGAATTAATAAGGTCGTAGTTGTCGTGGCAGCCCTCGACGAAGAGGGTGTAAAAGCTTTTCTTGCCTATCTTTTTAAGGATTCGGTCTTCGCGCTCGGTCTTGTCCCATAAAAAGCCGAAATCCCCGGCAACAATAAGGAAATCGCCCTTCTTAAGGAACTTTAATTTATCAAATCTTGATAAGTCGCCGTGCATATCGCCGGTTATACAAATCAACGTATTTTCTCCGTAAATTTAATCACAATACATTATAGCACAATAAGATGACAAATGCAATAGTTAAAAGTTAAATTTTAAGGAAAGATAAAATATGGATACGAAAAACCGCGTAGCAAAGGTTATAGAAGGACTTGCACCTTCAAGAGACGACCCGTCCGGCTCCTATACCGGCAAGCCGCTTAACCCGAATGAAAAGCCGGTACAGGATTCAGACGATTTGTAATAATTTGTGATAAGCTTGTAATGGACAAATTACCCCCGTATGGTTTATAATTACTGTACGGGGGTAATTATTATGAAGAAATTTGTACCTGTTATTTTAGCGATTTTAACCTTAGCGGCTTGTTCGCCGAAAACTACGGCAAGGACTACCACGGCAAGGACGACAACTACTACAACGGCAACAACGACGGTTACAACAACCGCTGCAACGACGGTTAACCCATTCGCTCATTATGAATTCACCGCCGATTACGCGGCGGCTTCCAACGCGGCTTTGGGAGGATTGGTTGCCTTTGATGACGAGTTTATTTACTATGTTACCGACAACAGAATCCATGCGCGAAGCCTTAACGAAGAGGTTGACCTTAAATTCGAGCTTGTCGCGGAGACGTCTGCTATTAAAAACATCTGCGTTTACGGCGAATACGTCTTTTACGCCGTCGGCGGCATGGTTAAATCCGTCCGGAATGACGGAGGCGAGGGGCTTGGAATTAACCCTTCTGTCGGAAACTTCTTTTATCTCGCCGACGATACTATCATTTATACCCTTCCGAGCGGCAACACCTATATTCAGGACGTAAACGGCAGCGAACCGGTTAACATCGGGAAGGCAAGCTTTATCAACTTCGCGGACGGCGAACTGACTTATGTTGACGGCAATCTTATCAAGGTCTATGACCTTGCGAGGGGTAAGATTACTCACGAATTCGAGTCCGACCGCATGATAAGCGGGCTTATCCGCTATAAAGACAAGATTATCTATCGCGCAGTCTCGACCGCAGGCGAAAAAGACATGATGGAGCTTTTAATAGTTGACGTAATGTCGGGCGCGCTCGATTCCGTCTTCGCGGCGTCTATCGACAAGTCTGTTAAACCGGGGGACGAATACTTCTCGGGGCAAAACTGGCTTTCTTCCGCGTTTAATGTGAACCCGAACGACGGTATGCTTTACTTTTGTTACCTTACCGACTACGACACGGACGGCTTCCATAAGCAAACAATCTACCGCCGGGATTTTAACGAGGTAGGCA
>JAISGY010000051.1 GCA_031262835.1 Ruminococcus sp. | reverse complement strand
TATATCCGCGCTTAAATTTGCGGCGGGTTTCGACTATGGAGGGTTAATATGGACGGCAGCGGAACGATATACCTAAAAACCGTCAACTTCGGCGGATTCGAGAAAAACGGCGTTTTACAGTATGTTGACGAACTCAACACTAAGATTTTCTCCCTTGAAGCTGAACTTGATGAGAAGAAAACCCTTCTTGCTTCCGCCGGTGATGCAACCGCCGGCAGCGAAAAATATGAGGAACTCCTTCGTGCTGACAAGACTAAAATTGCAGAGCTCCAAACTGCTAATAATTCACTTACTATCCAATATCAGACAGCAATGGATGAATCTAACGCTAAGGATGCGGAGATTGACGCTCTGCGCAAGAAAACGTCTGCCCTCGAGGACGAGCTTGCAGACGCTAAACGCAAGGTAGCGGCGGGTTCATCCGACAATTCGGCGATGGATTTAAGCTCGGTATTCGTTGAGGCTCAAAAATCTGCAAACCTCATCGTTACCCAAGCTAAAGAAACCGCGCGCAAGATGGATGAAGACGCAAAGAAACTTGCGAATCAAGTTGTTGACGACGCTAACGGCAAGGCTTCAACCATCGTCAAAAAAGCCGACGAGACTGCTTCGCGTATCCTCACCGATACCGAACACAAAATCGCCGACCTCCGCGCCCAAGCCGATCACGTTAAAGCCTCCGTTGAAAAGCAAGTCGGCGACCTTGACGTCAACATATCCAAACTTCGCAGCGTAATCGAGAGCTTCTCTGCCGACAGCATCGGGCGCCTTACCGAAACCAAAAATATCATCGACCGCGCTCAAAACATAATCAGAGCCGAAGATGAAACCGACGCATACATAAGTTCGACAATTAAACGCTCTCCGCCCCCGAAGTTTTCCCAACAATACGCTCAATCAGACTCCGACGCAGAATCCGCTCAAGAGCGTAAACGCCCCGAGCCGAAGCAGGAGCCTAAGCCAAGACCTGAGCCAAGACCGGAACCGAGACCCGAGCCGAAGCCGGAACCCAGACCCGAACCCGCTAAAAAGCCCCAGAAACCTTCCTCCAAATTCGGTTTCGACCTAAGCGAACTTGAAAGTCTTTCCAAACTCGTCGAGGGTTCAGCCGGTAACGACCAGTATTAAGTTGGCGTAGGGATAAAGCGAACACCCGAATAGTGCGTTTCTTATATTACATTAACGTATAATCCCAAGGAATACCAAATTGAAAACTTTAATGTCTGAAACTGCGGTAAAGTTTAGTGACTCTGCCGCTCTTTCCGTTGATACCGCGAATCTTCGCGAATATACCAAATACTTTCACGCCGGGCAGCGTGTTCTGCTGTCAGGTGCGGTTTACACCGCCCGAGACGCAGCTCATAAACGCTTTGCGGAGATTCTTTCAAGCGGTAAAAAACTGCCGTTTGAACTCGACGGCGCGGTTATCTACTACGCCGGTCCGACCCCCGCGTCCCCCGGAAAGCCGATAGGTTCATGCGGTCCGACAACCTCCGGGCGTATGGACAGCTTCGCACCCGACCTCCTTGACCGCGGGCTTTTAGGGATGATAGGCAAGGGCGAACGCTCAAAAACCGTTCGCGAGGCGGTTATACGCAATAATGCCGTCTATTTCGCAGCAATCGGCGGCGCGGGCGCGTTAGCGGCGGCGTCAGTCCTCTCCTGTGAAGTAATTGCCTTCCCGGAACTCGGCTGCGAATCGGTTAAGCGTCTAATCTTCAAGGATTTTCCGCTGATTGTTGCTAATGACTGTAACGGCGGCGATATTTTCGGCAAAAAATAACAAATACACTATATAAAAATGAAACGAGACTAACCTCTCGTTTTCATTTTGTAATAATTAATTGTATACAATTAAGTTATATCAATATGAAGAAATTTGATTATGAAAAGTTACCAAAACATTTTCGATGTTTTGGTTAAAATGTATCTTGACAAATGGGTGAAAATACTATATAATAGGTTTAAGGGTTAGACAAACACAATATATTGTGTTTTAAATAGATAAAGAGGTTACAAAATGATTACAGCAATTCGGAAAAGGGATAACAGAACAGCGGCTTTTAATCCCGAAAAAATCGCTCAAGCGATCTACAAAGCGGCTGAATCTGTCGGCGGAACTAACTACAACGAAGCCTTAATCCTCACAAAAGAGGTTTGCAAATTCATTGAAGAGCAGTTCGGTGACAATATGCCGACCGTTGAACAGGTTCAGGATATTGTCGAAAAGGTGTTAATTGAATCCGGGCACGCGAAAACCGCGAAGAGTTACATTCTCTACCGCGCTTCGAGAACCCGCACCCGCGAGATGAACACAAAGCTGATGAAAATCTACGAGGACCTTACCTTCAAGCCCTCCGAAGGTTCCGACATGAAGCGCGAAAACGCGAACATTAACGGCGACACTGCTATGGGGACGATGCTCAAATACGGTTCTGAGGGTGCTAAACAGTTCTATCAGATGTATGTTCTTGACGAAAAACATGAAAAAGCGCACCTTGACGGTGACATTCAAATTCACGATTTGGATTATTATGGTTTTACAACGACCTGTACGCAGATTGACCTTATAAAGCTTTTCCATGACGGTTTTTCGACCGGGCACGGCGTTTTGCGCGAGCCGAACGACATCTACAGCTACTCCGCGCTTGCCTGCATTGCTATTCAGTCCAACCAGAACGACCAACACGGCGGGCAGTCTGTCCCGAATTTTGAGTACGCTATGGCGGAGGGCGTCAAGAAGACATATCGGAAGAAATATTCGTATAATGTAGCACGTTACCTTGAAATGGAAGAAATCTGCGAAGACGGAAAAGACGATGCCGATCGTATTGCAGACGAAATTTACAGTGAAAAGGGGATTTATCCCGTTTTAGCAGACGACAACGGTTACAGAGAGGCGGAACTTGAGAAACTACTTACGCTGACCGACGAAAAAACAGCGAAGAAAATCCAAAAATACGCCCACATCAACGGCGTTAAAGAGACCGACCGCGCAACCTACCAAGCAATGGAAGCCCTTATCCACAACCTCAACACCATGAACAGCCGCGCCGGAGCACAAGTACCGTTTTCTTCCATAAACTACGGGCTCGACACCTCCCCCGAAGGGCGGATGGTTATAAAGAATGTGCTCCTTGCGCAAGAGGCGGGTTTGGGGAACGGCGAGACGCCGATTTTCCCGATACATATCTTCAAGATTAAGGAAGGGATTAACTACAATCCTTCCGACCCGAGCTACGACCTCTTTAAGCTTGCTTGCAGGGTTTCCGCGAAGCGTCTTTTCCCGAATTTTTCCTTCCAAGACGCGCCGTTTAACCTTAAATATTATAGACCCGGCGACTATAACACGGAAATCGCGTATATGGGCTGCCGCACACGTGTTATCGGCAACGCTTACGACCCCTCCCGCGAGATTGTAACAGGGCGCGGCAATTTAAGCTTCACCTCCGTTAACCTCCCGCGTCTCGGTATTGAGGCAAAAGGGGATATGGACAAATTCTGGAAATCCCTTGACGACACCATGGATATGGTTATCGACCAATTAAACCACAGACTTAAACTCCAATCGGAGAAGAAGGTCTATAACTTCCCCTTCCTCATGGGGCAGGGCGTTTGGATCGATTCCGACAAGCTTTCTTATGAAGACGGCTTAGAGGAAATATTAAAGCACGGAACGCTCTCGATGGGCTTTATAGGGCTTGCGGAATGTCTCATCGCCCTTACCGGCAAGCACCACGGCGAGTCCGAAGCCTCCCGCGAACTCGGTCTTGAGATAGTGCGCCGTATGCGGCAGCGTGTTGACCGCGAAACCGCCGCAACACATCTTAACTACACGTTAATAGCGACCCCGGCAGAGGGTCTCTCCGGCAGGTTCGTCAGCCTTGACGCGAAGAAATTCGGCGTAATAGAGGGTATAACCGACCGCGATTATTACACCAACTCATTCCATATTCCGGTATATTATCCGATTAACGCGTTCGACAAGATTAAGATTGAAGCACCATACCACGAGCTCACAAACGCCGGGCACATCAGCTACATAGAGCTTGACGGCGACCCGCTCAAAAACTTAGATGCGTTCGAGAAAGTCGTGCGCTGCATGAAGGAATCCGGCATCGGGTACGGCGCAATAAACCACCCCGTCGATCGCGACCCTGTCTGCGGCTACACCGGCATCTTAGGCGATGTTTGCCCCCACTGCGGAAGAACCGAACGTGACGGCAAACCGAAGTTCGTCCGCATCCGCCGCATTACCGGCTATCTTGTAGACAACATGGACCGCTGGAACAACGCCAAACGCGCCGAAGAACACGACCGGATTAAGCATGGAGTGCAGAATTAATAATGGCGGCATACCGATTTCGGTATGCCGCCGATTTCTTACTCAAATGTAAGAATGTCATTAAACCCGGTCATATCGAAGACTTCCTTGACTTCGGGCAGAACATTCGTTATTACGAACTTCCCGCCCTTCTTTCTTGCTTCCTTTTCAGCCGAAAGAAGTACACGAAGCCCTGCGCTGGAGATGTAGTTAACTGCAGCAAGATTAAGTGTAATGGTATTTGCCGTTTGGAATTCCGGCAATAATGCCGCCTGAAGGTCGGGTGCGGTTACGGTGTCAATACGTCCCTTTACAACGAATTCTGTACCGTTTGAAGTGCTGTTTTTTGTGATATCCATAGAATATCCTCCTGAAAATTATATTTATAAAACGGATTTAATAAATCCAATAACTACCCATAGTATTCAAGCAAAAGCATCGTTATATCGTCAGCCTGTTCTGCACCGTTTGCAAAATCAAGTATATCAAGGCGGATTGTTTTAATAATATCCTGTATGTTTATATCGGGATCTTTATTGAGGGTTTTAATAAGCCGCTTTTCACCATACAGATCCTCGACCTGATCAACAGCCTCTGTTACGCCGTCGGTATACATATAGAGCATATCGCCCTTATTGAGGGTGGTGCTCATCGGTTTGAAGTTAATGTCCTCCATTCCGGCGAGAACGAACCCGGGTTTACAAGGTAAGAATTCCCATTCTTTCCCGTTTCTCTTAATGACAGGCGGGTTATGACCGGCGTTGACGTATGTGAATTCCCCTGTATCAATGTTAAGGAACCCCATAAAGCAGGTTACGAACATACCGCCTTCGTTGGTTTCACAGAGGATATTGTTAACTTCGTTAAACACCTGTTCGGGTGATTTATTCATCTGGGCGTTATTTTTAATGAGAGTCTTCGCGATAACCATAAAGAGCGCGGCGGGTACGCCTTTGCCGGAAACATCGGCGATAACAACGGCAAGCGTCCGCTCATCGGCAAGGAAGAAATCGTAGAAATCGCCGCCGACTTCCTTTGCCGGTTCCATACTGCCGTAGAGGTCGAATTCGGTGCGGTCGGGATAGGGCGGGAAGATATGCGGGAGCATTGATGCCTGAATGTTTGTTGCAACGGAAAGTTCTGTCGCAATCCTTTCCTTGTCCGCCGTAACCTTCTCGAAGTCCTTCATATAAAGCTTGAGTTCGTCAGTCATCATATTAAACGCGTGGGCAAGTTCCTCAAGTTCATCGCCTGTCATTACGGTTATTGTGTGGTCAAGGTTGCCCTTACCGATCTCCCCGGCTTCCTCTGTAAGGAGCGAAATCGGTTTCGAGATGGTTGTTGCGAAGCGGAAGGAGAGTATAACGGCAAGGAGAAGTACAAGCAGCACGGCAACGATAACGACTGTCACCGCTGTTGTCATATAACTGTTAACGGCAGCTTCGCTTTGGGAAATCAAGGTATTGATGCTTTTTTCCATATCCGAAACGGGAGCAGTAACTTCCGCATTCGGCATAACCACGCCGATAGACCAACCCGTCCGTGAAAGCGGCGCATACGCTACAAAGACGTCCTGTCCGTCAAGTGTTAACCTTGTTATTCCGCCTTTACCGGCAACCATATTTTCGCCGAGAGCGCGGATATTTGCGACTTCGCTGTTCGCGTAATTTTCCCCGATTAACGCGCCTGTTTCGTCGGTTTCAAAATCACTTTTCGGTGTTATAACAACCTCGCCGCGTTTATTAAGGAGGAACGCATAACCGCTTTCCCCGATCTTCGCGCCGGCTACTATTTCGGAAATCTTCTCCATAGTTGCGCCCGTTCCGGCAACAGCCTTAAGCGAGCCGTCGGGAGCATAAATCGGCATAGCGCAGGAAAGCGACGCGCCGCGCCCGGAAGCGTCAGCGAAGATATCAGTCCAAAAAAGCGTTCCGCTCTCCTTCGCGCCGATATACCAGCTTCGGGTTCGAGCGTCGTAGTCTTTGCGGTTCGGAATGGAAGCGGTGGTGTCAACAGTTTCAAAGAAGCCGCTCTCTGTCCCGATATAGCTTGCGGTAACATTAATCCCGGTTACAAGGTATTCCTCGAGCACATCGGCAGCATTGCCGAGCAGTGACAGTTCGGGCAGTATATCGTCATAATTTACGCCCTCTGCGGTTCGTATATGAGGAACGGTCGTGCCCTCTTCGCCCGGTTGCAGATAGTTAAGCGGGCGGGAAGCGTAATTTTCGGGGTTAGCATAGAGTTTTTCGGTATATGCCGCAACAATTCGAGTTTGGTTTTCAATCTGTAAAAGTTTCCCGTCGACGGAATCGGCAATCGACGAAGCACGGGCGGTTAAGTCGTTTTCGATTTGATTTGTGAGGGCATGGCCGCTGTCGGTTGCCGCCGTGGAACCGAGTTCCTTGTTTGTATCAAGCGCGTTATTCTTCATTCCCGACAAGAGCAGGGCAGAAGCCGTGCCAAGTCCGACAAGCGGAATAAGAGCGGTTACGAGTATTACAGCTAAAATTTTTGAGTGAATCTTCCTATGCATTGGAAAGCCTCCGAATTTCCTCTTTTTGCGCTTCAAACGCCGGTAATGTCTTTGTCTCATCGAGCGCAGTATCTATGCCGCTTCTATGCATTATAATGTATTCAGCCGTTTCCTGAAGCGGCTTTATTCCCGTAAACTGCCAGTCCCGGTCCGCAAGTTTTGCGAAACGCTCCGGCGTGCGGGAATCGGTCATATCAAGGAACAGATTCGCGGCGAAATCCTCCGGAATCTCCTCCGGCAAACTGTTGTAAATCTCAATATACCTGTTTTCAGGGTAGCATAATACCGCGCTCGGAGCGGGTTTTGTCTCCCTTTCCCCGATACGCACATTAAGTTTGTCGTAAATATTTCTCACAAAGCCTTCTACCGCAAGCGGAATAAAGAGCTTAGCAGTTTCCTTTTTTTTCAGAGGCAAAACCATAAATATGTGGTGCCGCCGCTTCGGGAGGCTTTCTGCGGCAAGGTTTGCTGCCGCCTTGTCGAAGAGGAAGCGGTCAAGCGCAAGCCCTGTCGGAACGAAGCCGTTATCATATTCACGATTTTGTTCGATAAGGGAAGTAGTTAAAACGCTGTAAAATACCGACGAACCCTCTGTGTCCCCAAACGTTTCCCGCATTGTATCCATCAGCATCTTTGCAATGCCCCGACGGCGAAATTCGGGGAGTACGGTAAGGGTGCAGCCCTCAAAAGTCCCGGTAAAATGCGGGTGCTGCTTAAGGCAGACGAGCCCGGCGTCCTTATTATCACAACAGGCAAGCCAAAACCTGTATTTTTCAGTCTTAATCCCCTCGTAAAGTTTCCCTTCGTCATAGAGCGTTTTGTCGTAGTTGAGCCTGCCGTATTGCCTCTCAACAAGCTTCATTATCCGCATTGTGTCGCAAGGCTTGGCACGAATAATATTAACTGACAAGTTAAATCTCCAATAAAAGGTTATTTACACCGAGAGTTCTGCTGTAGGTAACATTATCGGTGAGTTTAAGAAGCATATTCATGCCGAACGCGTCGGATTCGTCATCGTCAAAATGAGCGTAGGAGTATTTAACGGGGTTAAAATCCTTTCCGCCGAAACGCACACGCAGGAACACAATGTCGGAGGAGCTGTATTTAAAAATGCGAAAGTCGATATATTCATCTTCGTCAATATCAGCGTGAGTTTTAACAAGCAGCACAATCTCTTCGACCGCCATACTCACGCGCATTATCTTCTTCATCGGAATTTCGCTTTCCTCTAAAAACTCCGTAATCTTTTCGGAGGCTAAAACCGCCGAATCGACCGCCGCAGTAACCGAGAAATTCTTTGAACTTATATCCTTAAGTTTCCCCTCGTCAAGAAGCAGAAAGCGAGACAAGAGCGGATTCTTTTTGCGCTTAATGTGAGTGTAGACAGAAATTGTTATAATTGCAAGCAGCTCCGCCGAAAAATAACCTATCCATATCCCGATACCGTCCCCGGTTAAAACGCAGATTATAAGTGCCGGAACGAGCATATATACCGACAGCCGCAGTGCTACAATAACTATCGCGGGGAGATTGCGTTTTGTCGCAGAGAAGAAATTGGTTAAGATGTTGTTGCAGAGGTAGAGGTTTGCGTAACACCCCGCGCAGATACAGGCAAAAGCGGAAGCGGGGGTGTCCGGCGCACCGAAGAGAGTGCCGATATTGCCGCTTGAAGCAATTATAACAGCCGCAAGGGCTAAGACAATTACGTTGCCGAGAATGAAGATGTTTTTTACTGCAAGTTTAACCGTCTTGTAGTCCCGCTCAGAGTAGGCAATTCCCGCGATTTGAAGGGTTGACTGGGAAATTCCGAAAACGAAGGCGTTTAGTATCCCCATGACGGAATTAAGGACGGCAACCGCCGAGAGCATATCGGACGGGTTGCCCGGCAATATATTGAGGACAATTAAGTTGACGAAAAGGGCAAGCAGGGCGCGTAGAATGTTATTTAGTGCGGAGGGTATGCCGGAGACGAGCCCCTTCGCGCTTTTTATAATATACCGCCCCGGGTGTTTTAACTTTACGCCGGAATCCGACCGCTTCATCATTATCTGCCCGTAGATAAAAGCGGCAGCATACGAAAGCGCGGTACCGAGCGCAACGCCCTCTGCACCCATATCACAAACGGTTGTAAAGAGGAGCGCGCCGCCGATATTAACCCCGCTCATGATAAAGAGCATATGCATAGCGGCGTTCGGCAACCCGACAACTTTCAGGAAATTAAGCGGAAGATAAATCGCACACATAAACACACCGCCGCAAAGGAGTGCGCGAATGTAGAGGGTAACTGCAACAACTTGATTTATGTTGCCGACAAATTCGGTATCACTCGCTCCGAGCATTAAAGCAATGTCCGGCGCGAAGATTAACCCGAAAAGAGAAAGAACAAGCCCGGAAATAATTACCGCCCAAAACGAAGCGGAATAATATTCACCCGCACCGTCGGTGTCGTTTTTGGCAACCCTGTACCCTGCATGAACAGCCCCGGCGACGCAGATAAGCGAACCCACCGACATCATTACAAGTTCAATCGGCGAAACAAGGCTTATTACAGCAAGCCCTTCTCTCCCGAAAAGCTGCCCGACTATGACGGTGTTAATGACGTTGCCGATTTTAACGCCGAGCTGCGCGAGGATTCCGGGGAGGATATACCGCCTGACAATCCGCCTTACGAGGGTATCGTTAGAGAGTAGCGGTTCGCTCATGCGTTCTCCGAAATATTCTTGTATATCGTCAGGATATTTTTTCCGTCTTCGTATGAATACTCCATTCCGTCGGTTAGCTTTTTAGCCATGAAGATACCGAGCCCCCCGATCTGTCTCTCATCGGCGGGAGCGTCTATATCGGGGTCAGCCTTTTTAAGCGGGTTGTAGGGTATGCCCATGTCCTCGAAGGTTACGGTTAGCTTTTCGCCGTCGGCGGCTGCTGTTACAACAGCATCGCCGATCTCCGCATCAGACTTATAAGCATAATGCGCAATGTTAACGAAAATTTCTTCAATGGCAATAGCAAGTTGATTCTGCATCTTAAGCGGCATATCGCCTGATGCTGTTTCAATAAATGCGAGAACCTCATCTAAAAACGCTGTATCTGCCTTGACAGTAATCTTCCCAGTTTCCATAATAGCTTCCCTTACATAAGTTAAAACGGCTTTGCCAGAATTATTATAACAAATTATATATAAAAAGTCAATAGTTTTTCTTGACAAATAATTAATTATGTGGTACAATGTTTAGTGAGGTGCTATAATATGAAGTATACTTTTGCTCGCGATTTTTTATTCAGAGGCTTTGAACGCCTTCCCTTTGTTGGGATTTTCCCTTACGGAAAACCTGTTAACATAAAACCGGAACTCCTTGATACGCTTGATTTATGCGACGGTACGACCGACATACCCGAAATGACCGAAGAACTTAAGACGCTTATTGACCTCGGACTTGTTGTCGAAGGAGATACACCTCCGACGGAACACCAAAAATACCGCTACCACAAAAACCGCTATTTCCCTGACGGCAGCTGGCAGATAACGGGGCGTTGCAACTACAGATGCAAGCATTGCTTTAACGCCGTTGATAATTCCCCTATTTTTGATGAATTTACCCTTGACGAAGCTAAGGCACTTATCGCAGACTTTGCGAGCTGCGGTGTACAAAATATGGATATTACCGGCGGAGAGCCGACTATCCACCCAAACTTCATGGAGATACTAACCGAGCTTAGTAAGGTAAATATCCGAGTACATAGAATAAGCACAAACGGTTCAAAAATTACACGCGAAATGCTCTCGCAGATTAAAGAACTCGGGTTTTATCCTGAGTTTAGAATGAGCTTTGACGGAATCGGTTTTCATGACAAATTCAGGGGTCATAAGGGTGCGGAAGAAACTACGCTTAAAGCGATAGAGCTTTTGGTTTCCGAAGGTTTCCCGGTTAAGATTGAAATGAATGTCAACATTGATAATATTGACACGATATTTCCGTCGATAAATCTAATGGACAAAATGGGTGTTCATTATTTGCGGGTAATCCGCACAATGGAAACGCCGCGTTGGGTTCAAAACTGCGAAAAGCTCTTTCCGGGCGGCGATTATTACGAGTTCGCTTTAAAACTTGCGGAGGACTATCTTAAAGAGCCGCATAAAATGCATATTAACGTCTTCCATACGCTTCATATTGACCCGATTTCGGGAACAGCTTATACGGGCGCGGAGCATACCGGTCCGTATCGCGGGAGAGCGACAGTATGCGGACATAACAGACACGAATTAAGCGTATCAAGCAACGGCGACCTTTCCCCCTGCCCGCAGATGAGCGGGGTTCTTTGGAAATTGGGGATATGCCTCGGTAATGTTAAGGAAACGCCGCTTCAAAATCTTATCAGCGACGCATTTTCCGACGGCAGTTATAAGACAGGATTTATAATGAAAAAACCTGAAATCGCGGCGGTAATGTCGATGTATTCGGGTTCCGAAGAATTCGGAAACGAAACCATAGCCGACCTTGAAGCTCTATTTGACAGGGAAGTTGAGGTTGTCCCGAAGTCGTACCTTGACGCAGTCGATATGCGGGTTGACACCATTAAGGAGCGGACACCGCGCTGTGCGAACTGTAAATACTTTGAAAGATGTCAGGGCGGGTGTCGGCTTGTTGCGCTTGGGTTTACCGGGGTCTACACGCAGCGTGACATTACAAAATGCTTGTGGTTTTACGGCGGCTTTGCCGACAGGCTTGAAGCAATGATGAAGGAAAAGGAGAAAGTTCATGCAGGATAAAAAGAACGATTCGAGCATCTTCAGGAAGGTTGCCTTAGAGCGTGTTAAGACGGTTGACGACCTCTCCGACTATATCCGCGTGTCAACGCCCACCGCATGGCTTCTCGTTCTTGCGGCGGTTATAATACTTGCCGCGTTCGCAGTATGGGGATTTTTCGGCTCTGTCGAACTTATCGACAGCCACGGCAATGTTGACCAAATCCGCCCGATAGAACTCCTTATCGGGAAGTTGCTCAACTAAAACAATTAACGGGAAATATATTATGCGTAAAAAAACACCTGTCATAATGCAGATGGAAGCCCTCGAATGCGGAGCGGCTTGCCTTGCTATGGTTGCCGCGCACTACGGGAAATGGATTCCGCTCGAGCAGGTAAGAAGCGATTGCGGCGTGTCAAGGGACGGCTCGAAGGCTAAAAACGTCATTAAGGCAGGACGCTCTTACGGCTTCGACGCGAAAGCCTTGATTCTCGAACCCGACGACTTTATAGAAAAGAACGAGTTCCCCTGTATCATACACTGGAACTTCAACCACTTCGTCGTTTTAACGGGTATAAACGCTAAGCACGCTTTTATTAACGACCCCGGGAAGGGCGAAGTAAAGCTTCCGCGAGAGGAATTCGACAAGTCCTTTACCGGTGTTGCAATGATGTTTACGCCGAACGAGTCATTCGTTAAGGGCGGTAAACCGGCGAGTGTAATGGGGTTTGTTAAAGAACGCCTTTCCGGTACAAGTACAATCTTCTTCTTCCTTATGATGCTATCCCTTCTCGGTTTCGGTGCAGGGCTTTTATCGCCGACATTCTCAAGGGTTTTCGCCGACTATATCCTCCCGGGGAAGAATGCTTCTGCTGTTGCGCCGTTCTTCGGGCTCCTTGCAATATCCCTTCTCCTTTCCGTTATCATCGCGTATTTACAGGCACAATATCTTTTAAAAATCAACGGCAAACTCGCCGTAACGGCTAATGCGGGGTTTATGTGGCACGTCCTTCGCCTCCCCGTTAACTTCTTTTCCCAGCGCAATTCCGGCGACCTTGCAATGCGTCAGTCTTCTAACGAAGGTATCGCCTCCGCGATTATGCAACAGCTTGCGCCGATTCTATTAAACGGCGTAACTGTTGTGCTGTACTTCTTTATAATGATAAGATACAGCGTCAGGCTTACGATAATCGGGCTTGCGGCAATGATAATCAACATGGTGCTCTCACGTCATATCGCGAAGAAAAACATGAACATCAACAGGGTTCGTATGCGTGAAGAGGGGATGAAAGCCGGCGCGGAGGTTGCCGGTATACAGATGATTGAGACCCTTAAGGCTTCCGGCGCGGAGGACGGCTTCTTTGAAAAGTGGGCAGGCTTTCAGGCGGCGGCGGTAACTTCGGAAGTGAAGGCGGCGAATCTGTCTCATAGGTACGGCATGATACTGCCGCTTATAAACCAGCTCTGCAACTCCGCCGTACTCATTATCGGCGTGTACCTCTGCTTCCACGGCAATATGACAATCGGTATCCTCCTTGCGTTCCAATCCTTCATGGCGCAGTTCCAAGCCCCCGCAATGAGCCTTATCGGAATCGGGAATATGATAACCGCCTTGCGCGTCGATATGGAACGCGTTGAAGACGTTATGAAGTATAAAACCGACGTGCCGGAAAGTACACCCGTTATTGACGAATACGACAAACTCCGCGGAGATATAATCCTCGACAATATCACATTCGGCTACTCAAAACTCGATACGCCGATAATTAAGGATATATCCGTACATATTAAGCCCGGCGAAAGAATTGCTCTTGTCGGGACAAGCGGCTGCGGAAAATCGACCATTGCAAAACTCATAAGCGGTCTTTACGAACCGTGGTCGGGCGAAATAACCTACGACGGCAAGAAAAGATCTGAAATTAACCGCAGCATCTTCACATCAAGCATATCGGTTGTCGATCAGGATATTATCATCTTCGGCGATACCATTGCCAATAACATTAAGATGTGGGACAATTCAATCGAAGGTTTTGAAATGATTCTTGCCGCCAACGACGCTTCTATGCACGACGCAATAATGGAGCGGGACGGCGGATATAATTACAAGATGGCGGAAGGCGGGCGCGACTTTTCCGGGGGGCAGTGCCAGCGGATTGAAATTGCAAGAGCACTTGCCGCCGACCCGACCGTTATTATCCTCGACGAAGCAACCTCCGCTCTCGACGCGAAAACCGAGTATGAAGTCGTTAACGCAATTAAGGACAGGGGTATAACCTGTATTGTAATCGCACACAGGCTTTCGACTATCCGCGACTCAGACGAAATTATCGTAATTGAAAACGGCGAGATTGTCGAACGCGGAAAGCATGATGAACTTATGGCAATGAGCGGCAGGTATTCGGCTCTTGTAACGAACGAATAGGGGAGGGGGGAAGCTTTATGGGACTTTATGATGAACAGATTAAGCATCGTATAAAATCCGACAACGACAGTTTTACCCGCTCTTTCGCAGTGCTCGCCGGGAGCGTTATGGGCAATATTCCGCTTCTTGAAACGGAAGCTGCGATTCATGCTAAAAATGCGATTGAAGAGATTGTCAAATACTACCACATTCTGCTTCCCGAGATACAGATCGAAGACGATGACATTGACACCCAGCTCAGATACTATTCCGCCCGCACAGGGCTTGCAAAACGCCGCATAAAGCTGACGCAGGGTTGGTATAAAAACACATACGGCGCGATTTTAGGGAGACTTAAGACAGAGAGTTCCCCGTATGTTGCCCTTCTTCCCTCGAAATACGGCGGCTATAAATTCCAAAACCCCATTACCGGGCAAACCGAACACGTTAACAGCAAAACGAAGCTTGAAGAGTTCGGATATTGTTTCTATAAACCGCTCCCGAATACAGAACTTAAGATAAAAGATTTTATCATGGCGATTATCGGTTCGGTTGAGATTAAGGACTTCATCTGGCTCGGTATTGCAACGCTTTTCACGACGCTTGTCGGAATGACGACCCCTTATATCACCGAACAGCTTTTCGGCAATGTTATCGAAATAGGGCAAATTTCCGTTCTTGCCGCCGCCGCAACCGTGCTTGTCGGTGCGGGAATATCTTCGATGATTATCGGGATTGTCAAGAGCGAAGCCCAAGAAAGAATCGGGCAAAAGGCGAAAACGAACGTCAGTGCTTCGATGTTTATGCGGATACTTTCGCTTAAACCGTCCTTTTTCCGTGATAAGCCCTCAGGCGAACTTGTAAGCAGGCTTTCCGCCTCAACATCGCTTTGCAGTATGCTTACCGGGACACTTGTTATATCTCTTTTGACCGCTGTATTCAGCCTCGTTTACATCGGTCAGATTTTCTCATTCTCGCCCTCACTCGTCGGTCCGGCACTTGCGGTAATCGCAATGACGGTAACTCTTTCGCTTGTCACCGTTTTTGCGGGAATGAAACATTCACGCGAGCTTATGGAGGTCTCCGCGAAGGAGCAGGGGATATCGTTGTCGCTCCTCATGGGTGTTACGAAACTAAAACTTGCGGGTGCTGAAAAACGCGCCTTCGGGAAATGGGCGGAAGTCTATTCAAAGCGCGCAAAACTCCAGTATTCCCCACCTTTTGTAGTAAAATTCGGCGGCGTATTAAACGTAATTGTCTCCGGACTTTCGACACTTATCCTCTACTACTCGGCGGTAGAAAGCGGGGTAACGCCCGCGCAATACATGGCGTTTAACGCCGCATTCGGCTTAGCAAGCGGCGCGTTCATGCAGGTTGCGTCGATGGCGAGCTCCTTTACGCAGATTAAAGTTTTAACCAAGACCCTTGAACCGATATTAAAAGAGCTCCCCGAATCTTCCGAGGAGGGCACTATTGTTGACAGAGTAAGCGGCGCAATATCGCTTTCAAATGTAACGTTTAGGTACAACGAAAATTCGCCCCTTGTTCTCGACAACATTTCGATGAAGATTAAACCCGGGCAGTATATCGCCGTTTGCGGCGCGACAGGCTGCGGCAAGTCAACCCTTATGCGGTTGCTTCTCGGTTTTGAAGCACCGACAAAAGGCGCGGTTTATTATGACGGGCGGGATATTGCCGACCTTGACAAAAAGTCGCTGCGTAAAGCGGGAATCGGCGTTGTAATGCAGAACGGCTCGCTTTTTTCGGGGGACATATATTCAAACATCATCATCTCCGCGCCGTGGCTCTCTATGGACGAAGCGTGGGAAGCCGCCGAAACGGCAGGCATCGCCGACGACATTCGCCGTATGCCTATGGGTATGCATACCATGATAAGCGAGGGTCAGGGCGGCGTGTCCGGCGGACAGAAACAACGCCTTATGATTGCCCGCGCTGTTGCATCAAAACCGAAGATATTAATGCTTGACGAGGCAACATCAGCACTTGATAATATCACGCAAAAACACGTCTCCGACAGCCTTCGCGCCCTAAAATGCACAAGAATCGTAATCGCACACCGCCTCTCGACGATTAAAGACTGCGACAGGATTATAATGATAGCGGACGGAAAGATTGCCGAAGACGGTACATATGACGAGCTTATAGCCAAAGACGGTGCGTTCGCCGAACTTGTAAGACGGCAGCAGATATAAGCCGGCAAGCCGGCAAGGCGGCAAGGCAGCAAGGCGGCAAGGCGGCAAGCGGGCGGCGATAATGGGAATTACCGCCGCCTTTGTGTTTACACTTCTTTTTGCTGTTTGCTCGGGTGTTTACAATACCCCTTTAATTCGCCGCCTTTTAAAACCATATGTTTACAGCGATTGCATTTTCGGTTGGGGAATTCCGGGTTTGCGACTTCAAAATGAGGGCAGTTTTCAGCGTCGTCCTTTAGATTTGCGATTTTAGCACCATCTTTATCACCGCCGCATTTGTTATCGCCGCCGGATATATCAAGGTTTTCGAGTTCTTCATCGGAAAGGTCAACATAGTTATCCGCCGTTGCCGCATCTATTATTAGTCCGTGCTTGGCGGCTTTTTTGATAAGTTCATCTGTTTTCATAGTAAGCTCCATTCCGCCGCGAATGCGGCACCAATAGCAATGAAATGTGTTTATTTTACTTTGCTTCCCCCGCCTTCGGCGGGGGAAGCAAAACTTATTCCATGATTTAATTATAAACATTATATTAACATAATTCTATGCAATATTGTAGTTTTTGTGTTAACAAAATATGAAATTGGCGAAAAAATTAACCGCTGCCCCAGCGGTTAACATTATTTTTATAGAAACGGATTGTGCATCATTTCCTTAAACATTGAAGTTTTATTGCCGTGTCCGGGGTAAAGGATGTAGTCGGTGTCATGGAAAGTCCCGGCGAACCTCCTGAGCGAGCTGTCCATATCAATCGCTTTGCTGTTTGGGAAGGAAGTGTTCCCGATAGAACCCTCGAAGATAAAGTCCCCGGTGAAAATGCAGTCCTTTATCTGTACCGCAATAAGCCCCGGCGTATGCCCCGGCGCGTGGAAAATACGGCAAGAAAGCCCCGAAATGTTTAAAACCTCACCGTCTGCCAGTCCCTTAACCTTACCGTCATAGACCGGGAAAGTCCCGCTGTCAAAAAACATATCCGCAAGATTCATTCGCGTATCGGTAAGCATCGGAATTTCAGCTTCGTGAATATAAACCTGAGCACCCGAAACCTCCGCAATTTCGCGAAGCCCCGAAATATGGTCGAAATGCCCGTGTGTAAGGATAATTGCCCGAAGTTTTCCGTCGATGTTTTTTACCGGCACAATCGCATTGTTCGGCGCGTCAATGAGTATATAGTTATCGTTTTCACCGATCAGATACGCGTTACAGTTTTCGTCCGCTGTCTGCGGAATAAGCTTTACAGTCATTTTGCACCGCTCCTATGAAAACATCTTCTTAATCTTGTCGATAAACGACGAACGTTTTTGGTAATTTTGGAGCGTTAATGATGCGTCGAATTCGCGGAGTTTATCCTTTTGTTTCGCGGAAAGCTTCTGCGGTATTTCAACAACAATGTGAACGTAATGGTCGCCGTGGTCGTTGCGGTTAAGCTTCTTGACGCCCTTGCCCTTAAGACGGAATATTGTCCCGCCTTGGGTGCCTTCGGGTATGGTGTACTTGACGTTGCCGTCGATTGTGGGGACTGTTAACTCGTCGCCCAAAACCGCTTGGGTATAGGTAACCGGGAAGTCGGAGTGTATGTCGAACCCGTCGCGCGCAAAAATCTCGTCGGGGCGGATATTTATCCTTATATGCAGGTCCCCATACGGACCGCCGTTTGAGCCTGCCGCGCCCTGCCCGGAAAGCTGGATATTCTGTCCGGCGGAGATACCGGCTGGAATATCGACAGACAGCGTTTTTTGCATATTAACCTTGCCTGCGCCGCCGCATTTTTTACAGGGTTCGCTGATAATCTTGCCCTTACCGCCGCACTTCGGGCAGGCTGACTCGGAGGAGATAACGCCGAAGGGGGTACGTTGGGTAGTCTTAACCGAGCCCGAGCCGTTACAGTCGGAGCAATTTGAAACAGTTCCGCCGGGAGCAGCTCCCGAGCCGTTACAGTCGGGGCACTTATCGGGACGGTTATAGGTTATCTCAACCTTCTTCCCGTGGCAGGCTTCAAGGAAGCTTATTGTAACGCTTGCTTGGATATCCTGACCGCGGCGGGGTGCAGTCGCGCTTCTGCTTCTTGAAGATGACGAAAAACCGCCGCCGAAAAAGCTTGAGAAGAGGTCGTTAAGGTCGTCGATACCGCCCATGCCGCTCATGTTCGAGAAGCCGCCGGAAAAGCCGCCGAAACCGCTGCCCCCGCCGCCGTATGAGGGGTCAACCCCGGCATGACCGAACTGGTCGTAGCGGGATTTTTTCTCGGGGGTTGAGAGGATCTCGTAAGCCTCGTTAACCTCCTTCATCTTCTCCTCGGCGGTTTTGTCGCCGGGGTTAAGGTCGGGGTGGTACTGTTTCGCAAGCTTACGGTAAGCTTTTTTTATCTCGTCATCAGAAGCGGTTTTCCCGATCCCTAAGACTTCGTAATAATCACGTTTTTCTGCCATGGAAGCACTTAGCTCCCTTCTATTAGAATATACACACATTAGGGAAAGACTTAGCTTTCCCTAACAACTGTGTTTAGTTTATTTTTTCGGGGGGAGTGGAGGGAGTGAAGTCAAGCCAATAATTGAAGCAGTGTTGAGTATGTCAGCCGCCACATCTATCCAGAAATTATACTCCGCAATGCTGTCCGGAAAATCATTACCGAAGATTTTTATATCTTTTAGCAAGGATTTATATTGATCTACAAGGTTTAAAGTCATCTCGTGTTCAGTAGCCATCTTTTAACACCTCTGTTTTATTTTTTCTGGGGTAACGGAGGAAGTGAGGTCAATCCCATAGTATTTGCGGTTTCCAACAGTTCCGCTGCCATATCAACCAAGTAGTTGTACTCTTCAATGCTGTTAGGGAAAGTTGTTGAAAATATTTGAATATTCTTTAACATCAATCGGTATTGAACTACAAAATTCAGAATAATTTCACTTTGTGTAGCCATCTTTACACCTCTTTAAAATCCGCATCAACAAACCCGTCGCCGCCGTCATTCCCGCCGTCGTTGCTGTCGTCAGCCGGACCGTAGTTAAGGGGTGTACCGTCGTCGGGAGCAGCCTGTTCTGCGCCGCCGGAAGCTTGGTAAATGCGCTGTGAAACTTCGTAGAACGCCTTTTGAAGCTCTTCGGTCTTAGCCTTAATCTCGTCAACGCTGCCGGATTCCTTTATAGCCTTAAGCGCGTCAATCTTACTCTGAACGGACGCCTTTTCGTCTGCTGTTACCTTCTCGCCGAAGTCGGTCAGAGCCTTTTCGCACTGGAACACAAGGTTGTCGGCGTTATTCTTAGCGTCAACCTCTTCCTTGCGCTTCTTGTCCTCGTCCGCGTACTTCGCCGCCTCGTCAACCGCCTTTTGAATGTCGTCTTTGGACATATTTGTCGAGGAAGTAATTGAGATGTGCTGCGCTTTACCGGTGCCTTTGTCGGTTGCGGTAACGTTAACGATACCGTTTGCGTCGATGTCGAAGGTAACTTCAATCTGCGGGATTCCGCGAGGTGCGGGTGCGATACCGTCGAGGCGGAACATACCGAGCTGCTTGTTGTCCTTCGCGAATTCGCGTTCGCCTTGAAGCACGTTAATATCTACAGCGGTCTGGTTATCCGCGTAGGTTGAGAAAATTTGTGATTTCTTGGAAGGAATGGTTGTGTTGCGCTCAATCATCTTGGTGCAAACGCCGCCGGCTGTCTCAATACCGAGGGAGAGCGGAGTTACGTCAAGGAGCAGGAGCCCTGTTACGTCGCCGGTAAGCACGCCCGCCTGAATAGCCGCGCCCATTGCAACACACTCGTCGGGGTTAATCCCCTTGAACGGGTCTTTCCCCATGAAACTCTTAACTGCGTCTTGTACCGCCGGGATTCGTGAAGAACCGCCGACCATTAATACCTTTGAAATATCGGTAGTCTTAAGTCCGCTGTCTTTGAGTGCCTGACGGACGGGACCCATTGTCGAGTCAACGAGGTCGCTTGTGAGTTCGTTGAATTTCGCTCTTGTAAGGGTTAAGTCAAGGTGTTTAGGACCTGTTGCGTCTGCTGTAATGTAGGGAATGTTGATGTTTGTCGTGGTGTTTTGTGAAAGGTTAATCTTCGCGGTTTCCGCAGCTTCTTTGACGCGCTGCATAGCGAATTTGTCGGTGTTAAGGTCGATACCCTCGGTCTTCTTAAACTCCGCAATCATCCAGTCCATAACGCGCTTGTCGAAATCGTCGCCGCCGAGGCGATTGTTGCCTGCGGTCGCCTTAACCTCTTGCATACCGTCGCCCATCTCGATAATCGAAACGTCGAAGGTACCGCCGCCGAGGTCGTAAACCATAACTGTCTGGTCTGCTTCCTTGTCAAGCCCGTATGAGAGTGCCGCCGCTGTCGGCTCGTTGATAATTCTCTTAACATTTAAACCGGCAATCTGTCCGGCGTCCTTTGTCGCCTGTCTCTGGCTGTCGGTGAAGTACGCGGGAACTGTAATAACCGCTTCGGTAATCTTCTCGCCGAGATAACCCTCCGCGTCTGCCTTGAGTTTCTGAAGAACCATTGCGGAAATTTCCTGCGGGGTGTATTTCTTGCCGTCAATGTCAACCTTATAGTCGGAACCCATGTGTCTCTTTATGGAAGAAATTGTCTTGTCGGGGTTGGAAACCGCCTGATGTTTCGCGGGCTTACCCACAAGCCGCTCGCCGTTCTTAGCAAATCCGACAACCGACGGGGTAGTTCTGTCGCCCTCCGCGTTAGGAATAACGACAGCCTCGCCGTTTTCCATAACCGATACGCATGAATTCGTTGTACCTAAATCTATACCTATTGTTTTTGCCATAATTATCAAACTCCTTTAATATAAAATGTAATTTTAAGGATTCGCCACGACAACCATCGCCGGGCGGATAACCTTGTCTTCATAGCAGTACCCCTTTTGAAGCACCTCGCAGACGGTGTTTTCGGGGAAGTTTTCATCTTCACGCTGACCGATTGCGTTGTGTACCTTCGGGTCGAAGGGCTTGCCTACCGCTTCAATTTCCTTGATGCCGAGGTTTGTTATGACGTTCTCGAATTGTTTTGCTATCATCTCGATTCCCTTTTTGTAGTTCGCGTCGGAACATTCCGCCCCGAGTGCCCTTGAAAAGTTGTCTGTCACCGAGAGGATTTCCGCCGCGTCCGCGCTCTTTGTGCTTGCGATTGCGGCAAGGCGGTCTTTGGTGCTTCTCTTGCGGAAGTTGTCGTATTCCGCCGCCGTGCGCAGGTAGTTGTCCTTTGCGTCCGAAACTTCCTTGCGGAGCTTTTCTATTTCCGCTTTAAGTTGGTCAATTTCGGAAACGCTTTCGTCTTCAAGTGCCGCTTCAAGCTCCGCTTCTTCTGCCTCTGCTGCTATTTCCATATCTTCACTCTGCACGCGTATCAACTCCCCTATCCTATTTCCATTTCGTCGGATATAATTTCAGTAATCCGTCCCGTGAGGTATTCAATATACGGGATAATCTTTGAGTAATCGAGCCGCAGCGGACCGAGAAGCCCGAGCGTGCCCGCATCGACGCCGTTTTTCTTAATCTTTGACATGATAAGCCCGGTGTTCGAGACCGCCATTTCCCCCGTCCCTCCGAGAACAACCTGCAGGTCGCCGAAGGAGCGGTCGAGGAAATCTGTTAAGTCTTTTCGGGCGATAAACTTTTCAACCGCCTTCGCGTCAATATCCTCTCGCATGAGGAGGTTCTTTTCGCCCTCAATCGCAATCCCCGACGCGTTAAAATCGTCGGCAAGCTTCTTAACCTCTTCAAGCAGCGGCGTCATAGAAACCATGTACCCGCTCATCGCCGCAATGAGCTTTTCAAACATCTCTGTAGTAAGCTCGTCAAGAGAGATTCCGTGCAGATTCTCCGACATATAGTTAGCGAAAAATTTAATCTGTTCGTCCGTCAGGTCGAATTCAAGCCGGCAGACCTTGTTTTTCACCGCTCCGTTTGAAGAAATTAGGAGGATGACATACATCCGCTTCCCGGTCGGAACAACTTCAACCTTCGTTATTACCGAAAATTGCGGAACAAGGTCGCGCCGTATAACCGCGCATCTTGTGAGTTCAGCAAGCGCGTGTGAAGCACTTGCAAGAAGGCTTTCCGCCGTCGGCTCGGCTTCTTCGATGTAGTCGTCAAGAACCGCTTTATCTGCCTCTGTAAGGATATATTCGGGCATGAATTCTTCAATATAAAGGGAAAATGCCGTGTAGGTCGGAATTCGCCCGGCGGAGGTGTGCGGTTGTTCGAGGTAACCGAGTTGTTCAAGCACAGCCATGTCGTTTCGTATCGTCGCCGCCGAGACCGTTAAAAGCCCCGATTCGGCAATCAGTTTACTCCCGACAGGCTCGCCCGTCCTGATGTACTCAGAGATAACGCTTTTGAGTATCATCTTTTTTCTATCGTCAAGCAATCTATCGCCCCCAGTGTTAGCACTCTGTTTTCTCGAGTGCTAATTATATTATACTATATATTTATACTTTGTCAAGCGTTTTATAAAAGTTTGTGAAAAATGCACAATAAATACTGATTGAGTATATAGTATTTGTACAAGTTATATATTTACCATTGACAATACTATTAATAAATGGTACAATAATGGTGGTATCTCAATTCGATTTATGGCTAAATATTGCTTATTATTTAACA
>JAISGY010000002.1 GCA_031262835.1 Ruminococcus sp. | reverse complement strand
TAGAGTGTCAGTGCGCGGCTCACGGCATCTAACATATCGTGAGCGTTATATGTTTTGAACGTAAAGCCGTTCCCGCCCTCTGCTCCGCCGGTCGCGTCCGATATGGAATCGCGAAGACCGCCGGTTTCGCGGACTATGGGGATGGTACCGTAGCGGAGGGAGATCATCTGCGCAAGTCCGCACGGTTCGGACTGGGACGGCATGAGGAACATATCGCAGGCGGCATAAATCCGGCGGGACAGTGCGGGTATGAAGCCCACGGTGGTGGAAACCGAACCGGGATAGCGCGCCGCCATCTCACGGAAAAAGTCTTCATACATCTTATCACCGCTGCCGAGTATCGCGAATTTATAGCCCATATGCACCATGTCCTCAAAGACACTGCGAATCAGGTCAATGCCCTTGTGGTTCACGAAACGCGTAACGATGCCCATGACGGGGGCTTCATTATCGGTCAGCCCCAATTCCTTCATCAGAGCGTCCTTGCATTTACGCTTTCCGGACAGGTCCTTGACCGAGAAATGGGCGGGGATTTCGGGGTCGGTTTCGGGATTATAGAGGTCAACGTCAATGCCGTTTAGGAACCCTGTCAGTTTATACTGCTTGTTTTTAAGTGCGCGATCCAGACCGTGGGAGAACCACGGATCAAGGATTTCCCACGCATAGGAGGGTGAAACGGTGGTGATCTTATCAGCCGTTTCAAATGCACCCTTCATCATGTTCACACAGCCGTCATACTCCAGAGTGCTTGCCATATAGGGCGGAATACCCATTACTTCGTTGAGTACCTCGGTGCCGTACTTGCCCTGATACTGGATGTTATGGATGGTGAACACGGTTTTTATGTCGCGAAGATCGGGGTCGTACTTATAGAAAAAGTTGTAGTAGACGGGGACAAGGGCTGTCTGCCAATCGTTACAGCTGATGACCTGCGGACACCAGTTGATGTGCTTGATCATCTCCAGCACTGCGCGGGAGAAGAAGCAATACCGCTCGCAGTCGTCATAGAAGCCGTACAGTCCGTCACGTCCGAAATAGTACTCGTTGTCGATAAGGTAATAGGTTGTGAGACCGATTTTACCCTCATAGACGCCGCAATACTGCTGACGCCATGCAACAGGCACGTTGAAGTTGGTGACGAACGTCAGTTTCTCGCGAAGCTCCGGTTTGATACTCTTATAGAGCGGAACTACCACCCGGGCGTCCTGTCCGGCTTTGCAGAGTGCCGGGGGGAGAGACCCCGCCACATCTGCCAATCCCCCGGAAGCGAAATACGGCAATGCCTCGCTGGCGGCATAAAGTATATTCATAAGAATCCTTCCTTTTTTTCAAAGAAACGGTGTTGCTTGGGGTTTTTAAATAAGTTAAATTTCTGCGCCTTTAGCGATAAAGAGCGGGAACTTCGCTGAGCCTGTCAGCAGTCTTCCGTCGGAGATGATGACGTTCTTGTCGGTTATAACGTTTTCGAGACCGCATTTCTTCCCCACTACGGTGTCCTGCATGATAATGCAGTTTTTAAGCGATGCGCCGGCGGAGATTTTCGCACCCCTAAAGAGTATACAGTTTTCAACACTGCCCTCGATGATACAGCCGTCGCCGATAAGGGAATTCTTCACCGATGCGTTGATACCGTATTTCGCCGGGGGATTGTCGCGCACTTTTGTATAGATGGGTTTGCCGTCTATGAAGAGTTTTGCGCGGTTCTCGGGGTTAAGGAGTGCCATATTCGCTTCAAAATACGTCACCATTGATGAAATTCTTGAATAGTACCCGTCGTAATAGTAGCCCATGATCTTGAGATCCTTGTGCCGCGCTTGGACAACGTCTTTCTCAAAATCCACCAAATTACGCGGTTTCGCGTCCATGACGATGCTCTTGAGCATCTCCTTACCGATAACATATACGTTCAGGGCAATGTTCGACTCACCGGACATTTCCGGGCAGATGAGCACATCCACCACACGCCCGCTGTCATTCACGCCCAGCACCGTCGCGGTGTTGGTTTCATCCATACGGACGTTGCCTGTGGCATAAACGGCGGTGATATCGGCTTTGTTGTCGATATGGTAATCAATAATCTTTCCGAAGTCCATATTAGCTACAATGTCACAGTCCGACAGCAGGATATAATCCGCATTGGAGCGCGTTACAAATTCCCACACGCCGTAGAGGGCTTCGAGTCTGCCGTGATAGACCTCGTCCTGATTGTGGGAGAAGGGCGGCAGGAGGTGCAGACCGCCGTTCTTGCGGGAGAGATCCCATTCACGTCCGTTGCCCAGATGGTCAAGGAGTGACTGGTAATTCTTCTTGGTTATTACGCCGACTTCGCCTACGCCGGAATTCACCATGGCGGACAGCGGAAAGTCGATGAGGCGGTATCTGCCGCCGAACATCACGGATCCCATGGTACGGCGGTGAGTCAGATCCTTTATGCTTTCATCATGGAGATTGGAAAAAATCAGCCCTAAAACATTCTTCTCGCTCATAAATCCATTCCCCCTTTACACATTTTCCGAAATTATCGCTTTGGGACAAACCGTCTTGCCCTCGCCGACGTTTATGCCGTGTCCCACAACGGCTATACCCCAATCGTCGCGGTTGGCGACTGCTGTGGGGTCTGTGCCGATTTTGGCGTTCTTTCCGATAACGGAGTTCTCGCCGATTATTGAATACTCAACATCCGCGCCGTCCTCGATAATCGTGCCGGGCATGATTATTGAATAGTTGACCTTAGCACCCTTACCGATCTTAACGCCCTCAAACACCACGGAGAAATCCACACTGCCGTAGACCTCACAGCCGTCTGTTACCATGGAATTCTCCACAACGGCATCGGGTCCGATATACTGCGGCGGCATTACGGGGTTGCGGGAATAGATCTTCCAGTTGGGGTCATAGAGGTCTATCGGGATATTGGGGTTGAGCAGGTCCATATTCGCGTCCCACAGGGAGTCAAGCGTACCTACGTCTTTCCAGTATGCATCAAACGGATATGCAACCATTACATTGCCGTCTGCAAGCATATTCGGGATAATGTTCTTACCGAAATCCTTATCCTGAGCGGGGTCGTTCTCGTTTTCGATCAAAGCTTTCTTGAGTTTATCCCAGTTGAAGATGTAGATACCCATGGAGGCAAGGGTGGATTCGGGGTGCTTGGGCTTTTCCTCAAACTTGGTAATATATCCGTCTTTATCGGCGGTCATGATACCGAAGCGGGAAGCTTCCTCAAGGGGTACATCGAGCACCGGGATGGTACAGTCCGCTTTCTTCGCTTTGTGCACCTCAAGCATCTTGTTGTAGTCCTGTTTGTAAACATGGTCGCCGGAGAGGACTATAACATACGTAGGGTTGTAGCGGTCAATGAAGCTGATATTCTGATAGATAGCGTTCGCCGAGCCGGAATACCACGATGCGCCGTTAATGTTCTGATACGGGGGAAGCGCGTGGACTCCGCCGTTCATCTTGTCAAGATCCCACGGCTGACCGTTGCCGAGATAGTCGTGGAGCACGAGGGGCTGATACTGGGTAAGCACGCCTACGGTATCAATACCCGAGTTGACACAGTTTGACAGGGGGAAATCTATCAGGCGGTATTTTCCGCCGAACGGCACTGCCGGTTTCGCCATATCCTTAGTTAAAGCATACAGTCTGCTTCCCTGACCGCCGGCAAGCAGCATTGCTACACATTCCTTTTTGGTATACATAAAATACCTCCTTAACTGCCGGAACCGGGTTCAGACGGTGCCGCAGGTTTCTTCGATTTGCGTTTTCCGGTTGTCGGTACAGGTTTTGTCTCTTTCTTAGTTTCAGCAACAACTTCTGCTTTCTTCTCAGTCGTTTTATCAGCCGTTTTGCGTTTCGGTTTCTTCTTGGCGGGGACATACTTGAAGTACATTACCGAAAGCCCCGGGATAGTCAGGACGATGGAGTTGTCATAGCCGTGCATGGCGAAATCCTCTGTCTCTGCCTGTTTGTTGTCTACAAAGTTCGTGCCGCCGAACTCCGGGGATTCCGTGGAGAACACCTGCTCATAGGCACCCTCAAAAGGTACGCCGATACGGTAATCCGTGCGTGTCACCGGGACAAAGTTACAAACTATGACGATTTCGTTGCCGTTATCGTCCTTGCGGCGGAAAGCTATGACGCTCTGCATATAGTCGTCATGGCTGATCCACTCGAAGCCGTCCCATGATTCGTCCCTGCTCCAGAACGGTGCATTGGCGAGGTAGAACGTGTTGAGTGCTCTTGAAAAATCCTGAATGTTTTTGTGTTCCGCCTCGGCAAGGCATTTCCAGTCGATTTCGTGCTTTTCAGACCACTCGGTAGCCTGTGCGAACTCGGAGCCCATGAAGCTGAGTTTCTTGCCGGGGTGCGCCATCATGTATGCCATGAACGCCCGGTAGGAAGCGTATTTCTCCGTCCAGCCGGAACCGCTCATCTTGTTCACGAGGGATGCTTTACCGTGGACAACTTCGTCGTGGGATATCGGGAGAATATAATTCTCGGAGAAGCTGTAGAAGAAGCTGAATGTCAGTTTATTGTGGTTATTGGCGCGATAGATGGGGTCCATCTTCATGTAGTCGAGGACATCGTTCATCCAGCCCATGTTCCACTTGTAGTTGAAGCCCAAGCCTCCCACATCAACCGGCTTTGTAACGAGCGGCCAAGCGGTCGATTCTTCCGCAATCATGAGGACATTCGGGTTTCGGGCGAATACTGCGGTGTTGAGTTTTCGGAGGAAGTCGATTGCTTCGTAACATTCGTGCCCGCCGTCCTTGTTGGGACGCCATTCGCGCCTGTCGTAGTCGAGGTAGAGCATTGAAGCAACCGCGTCAACCCTTAGCCCGTCAACATGATATTTTTCGAGCCAATAAATGGCGTTTGAAACAAGGAAGCTTACAACCTCCGGCTTTCCGAAGTCGAAGACATGTGTCCCCCACGAGAGGTGGTCTTTTTTAAGCGGGTCGTCATATTCGTAGAGGCAGGAACCGTCGAATTCGTAAAGCCCCGCCGCGTCTTTCGGGAAGTGCCCGGGAACCCAGTCAAGGATAACCCCGATTCCGGCGTTGTGGAAAAGGTCAATCATCTTCATGAAGTCGAAAGGTGTGCCATATCGTGACGTCGGGGCGAAATAGCCGATAATCTGGTAGCCCCAAGAGCCGTCGAAGGGGTACTCCGCGAGGGGCATAAGCTCAAGGTGAGTGTAGCCCATCTCCTTAAGGTACGGAATAATCTCTTCGGCGAATTTGATGTAATCGAACGGCGAGCCGTCCTCGTATTGCCGCCACGAGCCGAGGTTTGCCTCATAGATGTTCATCGGGGACTTGTAGACGTTAACTTCCGCTTTTTTCTTAAGGTAACTCTCATCTGTCCATTTATAGCCGTCAATGTCAAAATACTTCGTAGCCGTCCCGGGGCGGGTTTCCATATGCGTTCCGAAGGGGTCGGCTTTATTTACAACACTTCTGTGGGAGGTTTCGATTGAATATTTGTATTGAAAATACTGCGGAATACCTTGGAGGAAAATTTCCCAAACAGCCTTGTCGGAAAGGCGTTCCATCGGGGTTTTGTCGCGATCCCATTCGTTAAAGTCGCCGACAAGCGAAACTGACTTCGCGTTAGGAGCCCAAACCCTGAAATACACACCCGGTTTCCCGTCTTTTTCGCCCTTATGCGCCCCGAAGAAATCGCCCAAGTCGAAATTCGTTCCCTCGTGAAAAATATGCAGCGGGAACTCGTACTCTTTCGGCATTTTAACCTTCGGCATTTTTAATGCTTCCGTGCCGGTCTCTTTAGTTGTTTTTTTATCTGTATTCATGGCAATCACTCCCGCCTATAACTGTCTGTTCCTGTTATGTTTAGTTTTTCTTTATTTTTTGCTAATTTTAGTATAACATCTATTTAAAGCAATTACAATAGCTTTTGTTAATTTTCAATAGTTTTGCATGAAAGAATTTTTGAAATTTGTTATGTTTGACGAAACGTATGTTTAATTTACGGTGATAAAGAACAACGTTTTATCATCTGCGCGGAAATTTCGGTCATTTTCAACTAAAACCTTCGCCGCGCTGTCGGGGGAGATGCCGCTTGTAAGAAGCATTTCGCGAAGTCTCGGGTAACTTTCCTCCGTTATTCCGTCCGAAAATAGGGCAATGTTATCCCCATCAGTGACATAAAAAGAGAAGCTGTCGGGGGCGTTGTCGGGGAGGATTCCCGCCGGAAGGCTTGTCCCGGAAAATTCGCGGGTCGCGCCCGAGACGGCGGCGATTGTCTTTGCCGCGCCCATCTTATAAAGGCTGGTTTTACCGGAATATTGGTTTAATGTTAAAATATCGGCGGTAGCTGTTGTCTCGTCGGAGGATTTAATTTCAAGCGCAAGGTTAACGAAACGCAGGGTAGTTTTGGGATCTGCGCCGCTTTCTAAAAGCTCCGAGATAAGGGAAACCGTCATTGCCGACTCAACCGCCGCCCTCGCGCCGCTCCCCATTCCGTCCGAAATTACAAAGGTAACGTTGCCGAAGCCGTCCTCGAAAACCGCGTGGGAATCGCCACTGTAGCCGTCCGAGAAGTCCTCCGGCGCGGGTGTGTCGGATACGCCGTAGGAAAGCTCAAATTTGTATTCCTCCGAGTAGATATATCTGTATTTATACCCTGTGTCGTTGCTTCCGGGGCTCTGTCCCCTTCTTTGCTTAAACGGCTTTTCGCGGAATTGCCTTGAAAGTTTCCGACTTAAAACGCGGCTTATGCTGTCTTCTGTCTTGTTATCGAGTTCGGTTGAAACTAAAATTTCGGCGTGGTAGATATTGTCATTGTCGAAACCTGCGCTTATGAGAACCTTTCGGTTGTCTTTTTCAAGGATGTTTGTGAGGTAGGTTGTCATCTGTTCGTCGGGAGAAACTATAATCGAGTTCGCCGCGTTTTCAAAAAGCTTTCTTGTAATTTCCATCTCGCGGATTGTTATCGCTTCAATCTGCCCGGAATTTATGCCGCCGCCAAGTATAAATTTATATAAACTATACTCTTTGTTGATATTTTTCGCCAGTATTTCCCTATATGAACAACCGCTGATATGAAGGTCGGCTGGGGTTAAGAAGCCTTCTTGCCGCAGATACTCCGTGTAGAGGTTACATTCCCGATTGAAGTGCTTAGGGTTTTGCATTATACAGTCGGGAGCGTCGGGGCAATTTTCACAAACTTTCGAGAAAATTTGCGCAAAATCAATGCTGTTATTTTTTCCGTTTGTTGCCTGATTATTCAAAACGGAAGCGGCGCGGTCGATTTTTTCGGTAATTTTACCGTATGCCGCGGCGAACCGCTTGAGGCGTTCCGCAGACATATCCGTTTGCGGCGTATTGAACTTAACGGCAAGCCTGTCGGGGATAATCATGAAGATAACTGCGGCGATGAAGATTTCGGCGAAGATATAAATACTCCCCATAGGCACGCCGAGCATAATGCAAAAAAGCAGGGTTACGACGGTATACGCCGCGGTAACATAGAGCTTGCCGTAGACCGAAAAGATTCCGGCGACAAGCGCGCCCGCCGCCAAGAGCACCCCTGTCCGCCCGAGTTCGGGCGAATAAAGCGTCATGCCGAGAACGGAAAGCGCGAAGACGATTGCCCCGCCGCCCGTTCCCAAGGCTGCCGCTGCCGCGATTACAAGGAAGTCCGTTAAAACTCTTGCGGCGTTAATTCCGGCGGGAGCAAATGCCGACAGCGCGACCGTTACAAGGACGTAAACAGCCGCAAGTGCTGCCTTTTCCTCGAATGTAAGCTTTATTGCGTTCGACGAGATAACTTTACGCAGAGTATTAACTGCAATTAAAAATACAGCACAAAGTGCCGAACACAGCACCCCGCGGAAGATTATTGCCGCAAATAGCGCGCCGGAAAAGCCTATGACGGTTGCGGTTACTGTTGAAGCTAATATGTAAACTATCCCGCTAAGGGATATTTGGAATAATCTGTATTGCTTTCGTGCAAAAACCTTCGCAATTACAATCCGGAAAAGCATTATCACAACCATCGAAACAATGTCGGCAATATGCGCGCCGACGTCGCCTCGGATTATGAAGCCCATGACCCCGCCCGCTAAGGCGGCGGCTGAATATACGGGGGAGAGCGCGCCGCAAAGTGCCGCTGACGCGGGGATTGGCGTTCCCGATATGCTTGTCCCGGAGAGGAAGAGTGCCGCTAAGATCGAAGCAATTGTCCCGCCTAAGACTTCTGCGTTCTGTGAAGTTGGATTTTTCAGTGCTTCCGGGGCTTTTTTAACCGTTTCTTTTAACATCGCAGTATACCTTTCAGTACATATTACTGAATATAATTATACCGCAAATAAATGTTAATTTATGTCAAATTCACTTGCTTAACCAAATATTTTTATAACAGCTTTTCCCGCCGCTAAAGATTTCGGGACGTCGATGAAACGCTGGTTTTTGCTGCCCATAAAGTTGAGGTCGTAGCTCTTTTCTTCTATCATAAATTCTCCGTCAATGAGGCAGTCAATTGTCTCAAGAAGTTCCCTGTAAGCCTTGTTTGCGGCGAGATGTTCAAAGGTGTAACCGCTGTAGGAGATAATATTGAGGGTGGTTGAAGCCTTAATTTCACGACAAAGTGCTGCGAATTTTTCCGCCTGCAAGAACGGCTCGCCGCCCGAGAGGGTTACGCCGTCAAGGAGGGGGTTTGCGGTTACACTCTTCATAATTTCGGCAAAGGTAATGTCATAGCCGCCGTTTTTGTCCCACGTCTGCGGGTTGTGGCAGCCCTCGCAGTGCATCTCGCAGCCTTGCGCAAAGATAACGTACCGAAAGCCCGGTCCGTCAACGATTGAGTCGTTTGTTACGCCCGAAATGCGAAGCGTTAAATTTTCCATAATTTGCCCTAATCTGCACACAAAAATATATCCCACGCCGGAAGGCATGGAATCCGCCTTAGCTTAAAGCGATATGAGGGGTTAATGCTTTTTATCATAAGCGGGAGCTTCCATAAATCGTCATTACGATGATAGACCGCGCAGACGAGTTTAACCCCTCGCGTTAAGAGCTTTTCCATTCCGGCAAGTGCTTCCGCTTCCGCGCCCTCAACGTCGAGTTTTACTATTGTTGCGTCGGGGGCAATATCGTCGAGGCGGATTGTTTGTATGGAGTTTTTCTTCTTGCCTGAGTAGGCATTGTTGTTTCTGCTGTCCGAGTCGGAAAATTCCAAATACCCGCTTCGTGACCACACCGCCGCGTTATAAAGCGAGATATTTTCAAGGTTTGCGGTATTCTTTTGCAGTTTTGCAAACGTCTTCGGTGAGGGTTCAAAGCCGTAGATGTGCATATACTTACAGTTAACTTTCGCGGCAAATATACCGATTGTGTCCCCTGTATATGCTCCGCAGTCAATGATGACTTCGCTGTCGGACAATTCGGGTAGAATTTCCGCAAAATCAGAGCCACGCGAGAGGTAGTCTATCTTGCCGCTTATCTTGAAGTTGACAATATCGGTGAAGAGGGCTTTTGAATAGTCGTCCGTAAAGAGGTTGTAAACTTGTTCGAGTTCGGGGCGATACGAAAAAAGGTTTTGCGGGTCGAAGTCCGTTACCGCCATGTCGGGTGCAAATAGGGGGTGTTTTTTTGCAATGTCCTTAATATGAGCGATAACCTCCGGGCGGTTTGTGCCGAAGGCTAAGACGATTACGAAGTTTTCAAGGGCAGCTTCAATTTCCGCAAGTTTTTGCACTTTAAAACCGTGAAACATCTGCCCGCGGACGAATTCATCCGACGCGAAGACTCCCGCCGGTTCGATTCCTTTTACCGCCATTATCTCAAGGACCTTATCCGCCCCGTCGCCCATCCCGTAAATATATACGGGGAGTTTTAGAGAGCGGATATTGTCCCATACGTTTATCTTTTCGGTTATGTCCATACTATTCTATCGGAGTTTCTTCTGTGATAATTGTTTCGGCTGCAACCGGTTCTGTAACTATTGGCTGTGTTACTACAGGGGCGGTCTCGGTCTCGAGCTGTTCCATAAGCGTTGACACATCAAGCATGACCTGCCCGTCGCCGGAAACCATTACCGGGAGTTTTCCGTCCCATTTGTCTATGTAGTTCATGAGGAGGATTTCGGGGGTTATTTCGCGTGACTTGAGGCTGTAGGCTTCGGCTTCCGCCTGTGCCTTCGCGATGGTCTGTTCCGCTTCCACGCGAACGCGCTGGAGGTCTTGCTCTGCCTTTAAGGCGTTTTGTTGGGCGGTTTGTTTTGCTTCAATTGCCGCGTTGTATTCGGCGGAAAAGTCGAATGTAATTATGTTGAAAACCTGAATTTCAAAGCCGTAGGAAGAAATCTTCGTAATAAGTTCTTCCCGCATCTCCTCCGAAACCTGCTGACGCTTCGTTATGAGTTCCTCGGCGGTATAACGCGCCGTGACTGCCTTAACGCACTCTTGAATCGCCGGCGTAATAATTACGTCGACGTAATTCCTACCGATGTTCTTATAAACGCTCTGCGAAAAGTCGTTTAGAACCTTGTAGTTTACGGAAATTACGGAAGTAATTGTCTGCAAATCCTTCGACGCTGACGAACAGGTCGCTTCGGCTTTTTGCACCCTGTTGTCAATCTGCACAACCGACTGCGCGAAGGGTATCTTGAAGTGGAGTCCTTCGGTCAGGACCGTTCCCTGCACCTGTTGGAAGGTTAAAACCACGCCGGAATGACCCGCTTCGACAATTGCAACGCTCTGCGATATGGCAATAATCACCAAAACGGCGATAATTATGCCCGCAACAATCTTACCGGCAGCCTTTCCGCCCGGGTTAATATTAATAATCTTCGGTTCCATTAAATCTCCTCAATTAAACAGTCGTCGCAAGATGTGCGGTTAGAACACACCCTGCGAAGCTTCTTAAGCTCGCGGATTTTTTTCATGTCGTTAAGAGCAATTACAAAGGCAAGCACGGCAATAATAATTAAAAGCACAATTATTATCGCGGACGCGTTATTCTCCGCCTTTTTCTTGAGGGCAAGTGCGTAGTCTTTCATCTCGTTAAAGTCAATCTCGGGGATTTCGGGCAATTCAAAGTTCGGCATAGTTTCCTCCAATTTTATCGTTCAAGTGAACGGAGTGAGCGCATTTCTTCTTTTGAGAGGGCGATTTTTCCGTCGCGGATAATGGTTGCTTCGGACTTGTGCACCATGACTGCGGGGGTGTTCTCCTCGCCCTCCTTGCGGACTTTAAGCCTGCCGGTTAAGAGGTTTACGTCCTCGACGGTTCCGTTAAATTTCCCCAGCGTCGGGCTGTTGACCGTTATATACGCGCCGGTTTTCGGGGTTATTGATAAAAGCTCGTCGTAGACGTCCTGTTCATATTTAAGGCAGCACATGAGCCTGCCGCAGGTTCCGCTTATCTTCATGGGGTTTAGGGACAACCCCTGCTCTTTCGCCATCTTGATTGAAACGGGGTTGAAGTCACCCAAAAACGTCTTGCAGCAAAACTGCCTGCCGCAGATTCCCAAGCCCCCCAAAATCTTCGCTTCGTCCCTTACGCCAATCTGCCGCAGTTCAATCCGCGTTTTAAAAACCCCGGCAAGGTCCTTAACGAGTTCGCGGAAATCGACCCTCGATTCGGCGGTGAAATAAAAGAGGATTTTGCTGTTGTCGAAGGCACATTCAACGTCAACGAGCGTCATTTTAAGGTTATGGGCGGCAATTTTTTCCTCCGCAACTTTGCTTGCGTATTTCGCCCTTTGCTTATTCTGTTCGATTGATTTTAAGTCGTTATCCGTCGCAACCCGAACGATGTTTTTAAGGGTTATCCCCATCTGCTCGGTGTCGGCTTCCTTGTTCCCGACGACAACGTCGCCGCATTCTACTCCGCGGACAGTCTCGACAATAACGTGCTGTCCCGGTTCTATTTTATGTCCGTTCGGGGAAAAATAGTAGGTTTTTCCTGCTTCCCTGAACCTGACTCCAATTACTTCCAAAATCTTATTGCCTTTCAAAACTTATCTCTTATATAATAACATATATGAGGCTATAAGTCAAGCTAAATTAAAAAATATCCGCCGCAAGTGCTGCAACGACAAGAGCGGTGTTGGTATTATATGACAGGGCGTTCAATGCTTCTGTTAAGCTGTCGTAAATCGCGGCAAGACGACGGGCTGAAAATTTTGCCGCAAGCCGCTTTGCGCCCTCGGGATAAGGGCTTATAAAATCAGCGTTGTCGGTTTCGCAAACTATTACAGCGTCCCTTATAATCTTTTCAAAAAGGGTTAAAACTTTGCGGAGCTTAGCCCTTGATTCGACGGTGTCCGAGCCCTCAAAGAGTGCTAAGTTAAAATCGTATTCGTTGCCGGAAAAGAGCGCGTCGGAAGCCTTAACAGCTCTGTTAATATCCTCCGAGTGACAACCGTTTTCTAAGTATTTTAAACCCTCGCCGATGTTGCCGTGGAAAACCTGCAAAGTCTTTATAACGTCGGCTTTTTCAAACTTCGCAAGGTCTTCAAAAAACCTCTCCGCTTCCGATTCTGCTGCCGGGAAAACATTAACGGTAACTGCCCTTGAAAGAATCGTCGGAAGGATTTTCGCCGTATCGGTTACGGTAAAAATAAACTGCACCCCGCCGGGCGGCTCTTCTACAACTTTAAGAAGGAGGTTTTGCGAGCCGATGTCGGTGTTTTCAAAATCGGGGAAGATGTAAATCTTGCGGTCGGTGTCGTTCGGCTTAATGAAGCTGTCCGCCGCTATGTCGCGCATTGTATCGCGGGTGTAGATTTGGCTTTTGCCGGTGCGTGAAGGAGTAATTACGTCGGGGTGGATATCCGCCGCAACGCGCCTGCACTGCCTGCAATTACCACACGGGGCGCACGGTGTATCACCCTGCGGGCTTTCGCAGATTAACAGCGCGGCGAAATACTTTGCAACTGTTAATTTCCCAACCCCGCTCTCGCCCGAAAAAATTACGGCGTGGGGTGTTCTGCCGCTCTTTTTCATCATCGAGAGCTTTTTTACAACGTCCGCTTTGCCGTAGAGAGAAAAACTGTTCATATCTTCATAAAGTCCGAAACTTCGGTAACGATAATCGTCGCGCCGCCGATTGTTACTTCTAAGGGGGCGGAGGCGGGCGCGGTTACACCCTGCATAATCGTATCATTCGCCGGGAGATACTCGGTGCGCTTCTTGCTGTACTTGCGGATAATCTCAATCATATGCGGGATTTTTTCGTCCTCGTCGCATATCATAAAGGTCGTGTTGCCGCTCCCCAAAAAGCCGCCGGTCGTCGCAAGTTTTGTTACATAAAACCCCGATTTTGTAAGGTTTGTTAAAACCGCCTTCGAGTCGTCCCTGTTAACAATTGCATACACAAGTTTCATAAAAATCCCCCTAAACGCTATATGGTAGGCTATCAAGCATCTTTTTTTTATCTGTAATATTAATCCTGTCGGAAAATTTAACCTTTTCAAGAACCCTTTTCGCCGCAGTCATATCTTCATCACTGCTTTGCCCCGAAAACATAAAGAGCAAGATTTCATCGGACACATATTCCGGCTCAACATTTTCATCTATGCAAATCTGCTCGGCATTTTCGCTTGTCTTAACCGCGATTTTATACGGCTCTTGCGTTGCTATCCCAAGCTCTTTTTTTATCCCCGCAAGTCTTGCGGCAACGTCTTTCATACGCTTAATATTATCCGGCTCGGAAAGGTATTTATTCGCGAAGTCAAGGGACATTAGGGTTAAATACGACGGGCTTGTACTTGCGAAGATTTTCATCTGCGGCTTGTAGCTTTCAATATACCGCGGGTTCATTATATGCAGATACGCGCCGCCGGTAAGCACCGGGAGGGTCTTATGCGCACTGTCACAAACAAGGTCTGCGCCGCTGTCTATCGGATGTAAATCGCCCATTAAAAACTTCAAATAAGAGCCATGTGCGCAGTCAACTATCAATATCTTTCCCGCGTTATGAACAATTTCCGCAAGTTTTCTTATATCAGAAAGCCTCCCGAAATAGTCCGGGGAGGTTATATATAAAGCCTTTACAGCCGGGTTTTCAATGTAGCTAAGAATTTCATCATCGCTGTCCGCCCAGATTACATCAAGCCGCAAAAGCGACGCGGCGTCCGAAAAACTTCTGTGGGCAGAGCGCGTTGCAATAACTGTTCCGCCGTAATTTTCCCTTCCCGCCCCCTCCGCAAAAACCATTGCCAGCATTGTCTTAATACAGAGGGTTGAACCTTCGGTTGAATATACCGTGCGGAGAGTTCCGAAAAGGCTTGCGGCGTTATCTTCCGACTCCTTTATAATACCCTTCGCGGAAAGGAGAAAGTCCGCACCGCGAATTTCGGTAATATCGTAAGGGAATAGCGTTGACAGCACGAAGCCGGGAATTGCTGCCCCTTTATGCCCGGGCATATGAAGTCTGTGGGAGCGTTTATTTACATAATCTTCAATAAAATCGCAGATGGGGGTGGTCATTTAATCCTCAATCACTTTGTAAGGTAGATTATCGGGAGCTTAACCGTAACGGTTGTGCCTTTGCCGAGTTCGCTCTTTATATCAACCGTTCCGCCGTGCATGGTTATAATTTCGTCCGCAACCGCAAGCCCTATTCCGGAGCCGCGGCGGGTATGATTCGGCTTAAAAAACTTGGTCTTTATACGCGGGAGGTCTGCGGGGGCTATGCCTACGCCGGTGTCGGTTACGTCGATTTCTATCGTCTTGTCGTCCGCCATTCCCGCGACTACCGATATTTCACCGCCGGGGTCGGTGTATTTTACGGCGTTGTCGATGATGTTGATAAAAACCTGACGGAGGCGGTTCTTGTCGCCGACAATAAACGGCAGCATATCCGGCTCTTCGTAGGTTATCGTCTTCCCCTCTTGTCGGGCGCGCTCGGTATAGATAAGGACAGCCTCGCCGAGTTCCGCTAAAATATCCATCTTCGCAGGTTGGAGCGAAAACTTCCCGTTTTGCATACGCGAAAAGTCAAGGAGTTCTTCAACCATCTGCGAAAGGCGTTCCGTCTCAATCCTTATTACGTGCATACCCTTTGTTATTGTCTCGCGGTCGTCGGGGAAACTCTCGATTGTCTCCGACCAACCCTTTATCGCCGTTAACGGCGTTCGGAGTTCGTGGGAGACGCTTGAGATGAATTCGTTCTTGATTGAATCGGCGGTTTGAAGGTCTTCCGCCATCTTGTTTATAACGTCGCAAAGTTCGCCGATTTCGTCGTCCGTCTTCTTCGCAATACGAACAGAAAAGTCACCCTTCGCATACCGCCCCGCCATAACGGCAAGACTTTTTACCGGGACAACAATCGAGCGGACAAAATAACCGCCCGAAGCCGCGATTAAGATCATGATACAGGCGGAAACAATAATCATCGCAAGGATTATCCCGTCAACCTGCCTGTCGATATCGGAAAGCGAGCTCATCATCCGCATTGCTTCAAATCCACCGCTGTTTTCGGGAAGGCGAAGTGAGACCGCGACAACGTTCTCCCCCGAGGGCAGTTTCCCTGTAAAATAGCCGTAGCCCGTCTGCCCCGCAAGTGCGTCCCTTAAGTCCTTTGTGTTAAGGTCGTATCCGGGCGCGAAGCCGCTTGAGGTTATAACTGCGTTCCCCTGTCCGACTGCAATAAGTTCAATCCTGCCCGCCTCGGTCCAGTTAACGACGGTGTTTCTTACCTCGGTCGAATAGTTGTCCCTTGCGTCGGAATAGGAGCGCGATAAAAGCCCCGCAACGGTGTTCATTCGAGAGTTGACATACTGCCTCGCGGAATCGTAATAATACGAGCGAAGGAGTATTGCCCCCGAAAGAAGAAGTCCTACGAGTATTACGAATATTACCAAGAAGTTGTTTATAATCCAACGCCTTAGGGTGCTGTTGCGCTTGCTGATTAGGGTTTGCAAGAATGTTGGTTTCATAGCTATCTATCTGCTGACCATTTATAACCGAAGCCCCAGATTGTTGTTATAAACTTGGGGTTTGAGGGCTCGTCTTCAATCTTCATGCGGATACGACGAATATTTACGTCAACAATCTTGTCGTCGCCGTAATAGTTTTCGCCCCAGATGTGTTTTAATATACTTGCGCGGTCGAGGGCTGTTTCTTGGTTGTTGAGGAAATACTCCATGATTTGGTATTCAACTTGGGTCAGGTCTATAGGCTCGCCGCTCTTTTTTATTGTGCGGCTTTTCGGGTTGAGTTCAAATACGCCGGAGTAGATGCATTTAACCTCCTCTTCGGACTTGTCCACAGAGATATTGACCCGCCTGTATAGCGCGTCAACCCTTGCGGTAAGTTCCGACGGCGAGAAGGGTTTTGTCATATAATCGTCCGCGCCCTGCATGAGACCGTTGACCTTGTCCATCTCTTGCGATTTTGCGGAAAGCATCATAATGCCGATGGTTGTGCTCTCACGCCGCAGATATTTACACACCTCGAAGCCGTCCATTCCCGGCATCATAATGTCAAGAATTGCAATCTGGAAATCGCCGTGTGCGTCGTTAAAAAGCTTTATTGCATCTTCGCCGCATTTAGCGTCCGAAACATCATATCCCGACCGCTTAAGATTAAGCACCACAAAGTCGCGGATAACATCTTCATCTTCACAAACAAGTATCTTTTTCAAAGTTACCTCCTTTATAACAGCCTGAAACTGTTGTCTATTTCTGTATCGGTTAATATAAGCGGTTCATCTTCCGAAAGGGGTGAAAATATATAGTAATAAAAATTATCCTTGTTTTTAAGGAGACGGTGCCCGGTTCTTGCCGCATCGCCCTCCGCGACGGTTATCCGCATGAGTTCCGGCATATCCTTTACATCTGCCCCGGCGGTGTATTTACAAAATACCGTGTCGCCTGTCCGTTCATCATGCCTAACTGTTACAACCCCATCCCATCTTGCCGGAAAGAGGAATGCGTACCCCTCCTCGCTGTTATAATAAGAAGAATATTTCTTCTTAATCATGTAGTTGTCGAGGTACATCCAGTTTGTCGAATAGACCGCATCCTCGCGGGTTGCATTATACCCCGGAAAGACAGAAAGCACCGGTATTTCAAGGATTTTATCTCCGTCAATGTCGGTCGACATATACCCCGACGGGCGGACGGTTTTTTCAATAAGCTTCGACTCGTTAAGATACATCGGGTTTCTAAGCTTCCCCGGCGCGGGGGAATAGACAATATCGGTGTAAAGCGACTCGCCGTCCGTCGAATCTATATAGATGGCGGAGGTCTTCGGCGAAAGCGCGCCTGAAACAATGTTGACGTATTCGGCTGCCGTCGGGTTAAGTTCAGCCGTGCCCCATTCGTAGATTAGGTTCCCCTCAACCGAAACGAGGCTTATATAGGCTGCCCTGTCGGCGGTGTTCGGGTGGAGAAGGCAAAGTTCGTAGTCTTCGTCTCTGTCAAGGTCGGCGGTGAACATATTGATATAGTTTTCGGAAAATTCGCCCGAGAGGCGGTTGTCGGTGTAGGAATAAATCCTTGCGGTCTTAGCACCCGAAAGCATTGTAAAACCTATCGTTATAAGCGGGGTTTTAGTGCTGCCGAGGGGGTTTATAATCATACGGTCGATATCGCTTCCGACACCCGCATGGTCATAAACCGAGTACCACTCGCCGTCCGGCGTTGTGTCAAGAATATTAACCCGAAGCGAGTTATCCGCCGCAACCGCAGTACCGCCCGGCGTTTCAATACGCTGATAAAACGCGATCGCTTCTTCGTTACCGTCCCCGTCAATATCGGCAATCGTTACCGCGCTTCGATACTGCCCGGAGAGGGGATATTTAAGCCTTATATCCTCCCCGGTCGCGTTCGTTAAAGCTTCATAAACGAGTTTTTGCTTTTCCGAAAGTTTCGGCGGAACAAGAAGACTGTCGGCGGTAAAACCGATGTTACAAGCAGAAAAACAGAGTACAGAGTACAGAATACAGAGTACAGCGTAAAACGGGTGCAGGATTCTTTTGTAACTTTTAGAACAGTTCATCTACATTCGTTTCATTATTCTTTTGAATTTGTTTCTTTTCTTCTTCGTCAACACCGGCGGACTCGATTGAAATTTCGTCCATCGCGCCTTCTTCTTCGGCAAGCTTGCTTATCCAGTGGTCGCGCCTGCCCTCTTTATAGGTCATCTTCGCCATTTCGCGATAGGCGAAGTCCGCGAAGAACGCACGGATAACGACTATGCAGATTAAGGCGTATCCGACATCGGCAATTGCCGGCATAGTTATCGTTCCGATTTCATTATACGGTAAAATAACGTAACACAAGAACCTCGGCAGCACCGACGTTATGAGGATAATCGCCGCGAGATAGCCCCAGAAAAGGAGCATCTTGCGGTTATTTTTTTCCTCCATGCCGCCGAAGACGCGGATTAAGTTCATCATGAAAAATACCATGGCAATCCCGGCAAATATGATATACATACGCTCGGAATAGAGGTTAATTATCCTTGCTTCTTCTTGGGTTTCAAAGAACAGCTTGAAGATAGTAACCGTCTCAATTATCGGAATTGACATGAGGAAAAAGCAGTTGAGTTTTGTTATACCGTCGCCCTTGAACATATTAACCGCAACGAATATGAGGGTTATTACGGTAAAAATCATCAGCACATATAAAATCCAGTCGACTGCGGTAAGCCCGTCAAGCGCGGGAACGTGAAAATACTCGTCCTCTATACCCTCGTTTATCCTTGCGTTCCCTGCCGCAACAAGCCCGATGTCCATTATTATTCCGAAGAGTATTGCACCGGCGGCAATGAGTGTCGCTGCGGCAGAACCTGCCTTGAAGTTTTTATTAAGCTTATCGACCGGTAGGTTCATGGGGTTAAGGAAGGTAACTGTACCGGTTAACTTGTCGTTCGACCGCCCGAATATAAGCAGAAGGAGAATTATAACCATCCCTGCCGCAATAGCCATAACGGGGTAGTCGTACTGCAAACCCTTTTCAATATAGACGCCTGTCTCAAGGTTTGTGTTATTCATGAGCTGGTAAGTGCGTAAAAAGACCGCCGCCGCCGCTGTAAGAATAAATATCGGTATTGTAAGCTTTCTGTCTATAACAAATTTAGTTTTCCCCGTCTTTTTAGCCATGTTATGTTCTCCTTTATCTATCCTTTTCCGGGATATATTCTCTCGGGGCAGCTATTGCTTTATACGCAGGGCGGATAATCCGTTTGCCTGTTAAAAGTTCTTCTATACGGTGGGAAGCCCAGCCTGTTATCCTTGAGACTGCAAAGAGCGGTGTAAAAAGCTCGGGCGGAATATCAAGCATACTGTAGACAAGCCCCGAATACATATCGACGTTCGCACACATTGCCTTGCTGTCTTTTCTTACCTCGGCAAAAACCTCGGGCGTAAGCCGTTCAATCGCGTCAAGGAGGGCAAAATCGGTTTCAAAGCGCGTCCCCTTCGCAAGCTTTACGGCGTGTTTCTTAAGAGCCTTCGCTCGCGGGTCGGAGACGGTATAAACCGCGTGTCCCATGCCATATATGAGCCCCGAACCGTCGCCCGCTTCTTTTCTTAAGACCTTCGCAATCTGCTCTCTTACCGCCTCGTCGGAATAACTCGCGTTATTTCCCGCAACCCCTCCGTCAAGAGCTTCCTTAAACTCCGAAAGCTGTGCCATTACCTTTGCGTTCGCGCCTCCGTGGCGGGGACCTTTCAAGGAACCTATCGCGCCGGAGTAGGCGGAATAAGCGTCCGTGCCGCTTGAAGTAAGGCAACGGCACACGAAGGTCGAGTTGTTACCGCCGCCGTGTTCCGCGTGCAAGATAAGGCAGAGGTCAAGAAGCAGTGCTTCTTCCTTCGTATAGGACCTGTCCGCGCGCAGGGTTGATAAAATACTTTCGGCAACGCTTTCTTCGGGGATTGAAGGGTGCATATAGAGGCTTTCACGGTCGTAGATTCTTCGCTTAACCTGATAAGAGTCAACCATTATCGACGGCAGTCTTGCAATAATCGAAACCGCTCGAAGGAGTTCCTTTTCGACGCTCATGTCCTCGGGATCGTCTTCGTAGGAATAGAGCGCGGCGACGCTTCTAACCATCTTATTCATAATATTCTTCGATGGTGCCTTAAATATCATATCCTCCGAAAAACCGGGGGGGAGGACTCTGAAATTCGAGAGAAGCTCGTCGAATTCTTCAAACTCCGGCTTTGTCGGAAGGTTCCCGAAAAGGAGGAGATACGCCGTTTCCTCGAAGCCGTAACGCCCTTTGTCTGTAGTATTGTTAATAATATCGTTAATATCTATCCCGCGATAAATGAGCTTCCCGTCAATCGCCCTTTTTTCGCCCTCGTCTAAGACGTATCCGTGGACGTTGCAGATGTTTGTTATCCCGGCGACAACGCCCGTTCCGTCGGCGTTTCGCAGTCCTCTTTTTACCGAATATTTATCATAAAGCGACGGTTCAATTTTATTGAGTCCTGACACCTTTTCAATAAGTTTTTTAACGTCATTGCTATGTTTATCCAAGTTCTATACTCCCAAAATTCCAATATTCCATATTTAAGTATAACATATACTGTAACCTTTGTCAATATAAAAATTAAATAGTTACAAAGCAAAATATTAATAAAATGTAAACAATTAAAAAATAAATTGACAAATATATAGAATTAGTTTAAAATATAATTGCAAATTATTCATTTAAGGAGATTTTCATGGAAGAACAGGTTAACATTTCCGGGGTAAGACCGCCGAAGGGTTTCGGGAAGGTTTGGTACATAATCTATCCCATGCTCATTTATTTTGGAATGAGTTTTGTTGTTAATTGTATCGTATTTATTCCTATCGCAATATCACTGGCACAAGCAAATCCGTTTACAGGCGGCAACATTTTAGAGTATTCAACCGAACTCAGCACGAAGATTAGGGAAGCGGCTGCCGGACAGATGTTACTCATATCGATTATCACCGGTTTTCTTTCAATCGGCGTCATGCTGCCGCTCTTTATAAGGGATATAAAAAAACGCGGGCTGTATGAAAAAAAGCCTGCTAAGACGGGTGTTCTCCCTTATATTTTCATGGCTTTAACGGTCGCGGGGTACTCGCTTTTCTTCTTAAGCCTCATTAACCTCACAAGCCTTCATCAAATTTTCTCCTCAATGTTAACGAACGATCAGATGGTGTCGGGGCAGAACCCTCTCCTTGTTTTCCTTCTCCTTTCGGTTATAACTCCGATTATGGAAGAGTTCTTTTTCAGAGGGCTTATATTTAAGAGACTTCGCGGTATGATGTCTTTTGTCCCCGCTGCGATAATAGCGTCGATAATTTTCGGGATTGGGCACGGTTCCCTTCCGCAGATTATTTACACATTCTGCCTAAGCCTTGGACTCTGCTATATCTACGAAAAATACGGCTCGATTTTAGTGACAATGTTCACCCACTTCGTGCTCAACGCAATTGTATTCATCAGCAACTACACATTAACTCCTGTGTTATCCGAAAAAACTTCGCTTATAATTATATTCATCGTTTCGGGTGTGGTATTTATCGGAGGGCTTATTCCGCTTCTTTTAAGCCTTAAAAAGATGCCTCCTCTCCTTCATAAAATGCCGTCCGATATTTGAAGAATTATTCAAATTTCAAAAGCCCTTCTAAACATATGTTATAATGACTGTGATTCTGTTTAGAAGGAGAACTTTTCTTATGAAGAAATTAGCAGCGGCTATTCTTGCTATACTTACAGCCGCAACCCTCACAGCCTGCGGCGGAGCGGCGAAAGACGCTTCCGTCGAACAGACAACAACCGCCCGTTCAAGAGAAACCACAACAACAGCGGCGACGACAACCGCGGCAACGACTACAACAACAAAAGCAGCAGAAACAACAGCCGAACCGTCCGCCGCAGACCTTGCCTCAGGGCACGGTATAACGCTCGACACCGACTATTATATCATGGGCAACAGCAACTTCGGCACTGCTGTCCTTACGTCGGACGGCGAAGTTATCTACAATATAACCGGTCAAGAAGAAGCAAGGTCAACATGGACAGCGGACGGCAGCGGCGTTTATATCGCAAACTATGCCGGCGAATACTATCAGCTGTCACTCTTTGAAGACGGGAATATCTTCGAGGTTGATGAACTCACCGCCGTTTTATCGGGGCATGAACCTTACACAGGCTACACAGGGACATATGTGTATGACGGTTTCCACGAGTGGCTTGACGTTATTGAACTTGACGGCAGTGCCTATGCGGGCTACAAACACCTTGACGAAAACTATGACGTAACAGAACAGGGCGGCGCAACCGCAATAGCATACAGCAACAAACTCATAGTTTCACAAAACGTATATGACGAGATGATTGACCCGGTAATCCTTACAACCGAGGACGGCGGCGACACTTTCTCCGACGGCGCATATGACTATTACCTTGTCGGAAGCACAGCTTATGACGACTATTACTACGGCGGCTATCAATCCGACGATGACACCGACACCGAGTATTTCGACTGGGCGGCGTATGCGGAATCCTTGGGTGACCGCACCGATTATCGGGACGCGGCGGAAGAATTAGGGGTCGGAATTGACGTGGTTTATTATAACTACGACTTAGAAAACACCTATATGTTCATAAGCGAAGACGGCTTAATGTATGTGTATACCCCCGAAGTTAATGAAACAGTTCCCTTAAGATTTGAAATGGACGGCGACAGCTTTTTCGTCTATGACGCGGAGGACAATTACGTTTCGGAAATGGTCTTTGACGGTTATGAATTCTACGAAGTTGAAACAGGTTATTATTACACACCGTGACAAATTAAAAGCTCCGTCGGGATTATAAACCCGGCGGAGCCTTTTTTATGTACTTGTTAAGTTAATTCAGTGCCGTCTTTAGCGGTAAGTTTTCCTGTTGCAATCATTATGATGTCGATAACGTACCAGATAACGAAGCCGCCGCCTGTTAAAAGTTTAAGGATACCGAGTCCGGTATAGCCGAGATAAAACCTGTCAACACCGATTCCGCCCAAAAGAATTGAAAGAATAAGTGCGGTTGTTTTGGATTTCATAAATGAATTCTCCAATCAAATATATTATACTTCATTATAAGAGATTTTTTGACGGAAAATGCTTGATTGAAGAAAAATTCAAACTTTCTTATTGCAAACCGCTTCCGCCGCAAGATATGTTTATTTTGTTTTGTTCCCCCCGCCTCCGGCGGGGGGAACAAAACTTTTTTATTGCAAATCGCTTCCGCTTATGCTATAATAATTTTACGGTAACTAAAACTTGAAGAATTCTTCAAAATAAGAAAATTGTCAATTTTGGGTAGTATAATAAAAGACGGAGTGTGACGTTATGATTCCTGTTTTACTTATGATTGAAGATTCAACCGATATACTTGACCTTAACGAAGCGGTTATAGACCGCTTTTTCGAGGGGAAAATACGGATACTTAAATGCTTATCCATTGCCGAAGCAAAGGGGATTATCTTCGATACCGGGAAAGAAATCGACGTTATCCTGCTTGATATAAACCTCCCGGACGGAAACGGTTTAAACCTTCTGCCCGAAATAAGAGGACGCTCCAACGCTTCCGTTATCGTTCTTTCCGCGAAAAATACAAAAGAGGACATAATAAAAGGGCTCTCTCAAGGCGGCGACGACTATATCTCTAAACCCTACGACCTTGACGAACTCTGCGTACGCGTTATGGCGGCGATTAGGCGCAAAAAAAAGGAGGTTGATATCCTCCGCGGTGGGCGGCTTAAGATCGACACAAATACTCTTTCCGCTTATCTTGACGGCGAAAACTTATCCCTTACGCCGAAGGAATTTTCAATACTGATGATTTTCCTTGAAAACGAAGGGAAGACGCTTTCCACCGAATTTATCTACGAAGAAATCTGGAAACGCCCGATGATTGGGGATTCCCTTGCGCTTCAAAAACATATTTCAAACCTAAAATCGAAGCTTGAACGTTCCGATTTTATGGCGATAACAAACCTTCGTTCACGCGGCTACGTCTTTGAAATTTCTCAAAACTTTTTCACTAAATAACCGGCAGTGAGATAAGGAATTCCGAGCCCGTCTCGGACGTCTTAACAAGCGAGATTTCGCCCCCCATTGCCGTTACAAAAGTCTTGCAGATATAGAGCCCCATTCCGTGGTCGGTCTTTATTCCGCCGATTTCGGTCTGGGGGTATTTTTTAAACAGAAACGGGATAAGTTCATTCGGAATACCCTTCCCGGTATCGGAAACATAGATTAAAACCCTGTCCGCTTCAGCCTTTGCGGAAATCGTAATTCTACCCTGCTCGGTATGGCGGTCGGCGTTTTTTACAAGGTTAAAAAGCACCTGTATGAGTTTATCGGGGTCGGCATTTATAATCGGGAGGTTATCTGCACTCACCGCTGTAAGCTCGTTGCCGCGGTTTTCATTCGCCGCTTCAAACTGCCCCTTAATCTGTTCGGCGACGTGCGCAAAAACGCATGGCGCAAGCGAAACATTTATAACCCCTTGTTCAATCATTGTAACTTCAAGGAGTTGTTTACTCATTCGTTTTAAGTGTTCTGCTGCCCTGTGAATCCTCATGAAGCTTGTCTGAATCTGCTTTACGTCCTTTTCGGAGGACGGGTCGCCGGTAAGGCTTATCTGTTCGCCGAGTTGGGCGAAGCCGGAGATTGACGTTAAAGGGGTCTTAAGTTCATGTGAAAAGTTGCTTAAAAACTCGACTTTGTTGTCGTTAAGGACCTTTAATTCCGCCGCCTGCGTTTCGTACGCATCAACGAGCCATATTACCGTTATCGCAACCGCTCCGGAAACAAGGATAAAGGTCATGAGCTGCATACGAATTTCCGGGAAGTTCGGGTCTTCATAATAAAACGGCGGGAAATGGTTCATAACAATAAACCCGGAATAATAAAACATCAGCGCGATGCATATGAGCACTGCGTTTTTCTTTCGTTCAAAAAGCACCGACGAAAATAAAACGCCTAAGATAAAGAGCATCATACCGTAATCCCCGATTTCAAAAAACATCAGCGGGAATATTGTGCAAAAGACTACGGTAACGGTAATAATCTTTATCGGAAGGCGAAAACGCGTAAACGTAAATATGTACATCATTATCACGGCGACAACAGCCGCAACAAGCGATGCTATAACCAAAATAAGGTTCTTCGACATAACCGCGTTTACAGCGGACAGTATACTGAGGAAAACGCCGGTAAGCCCTATGACGTTAAAAACGCGGACACGAAAGGATAGGTCTTTGTTAAAAATTTTGGTGAAAATACTGCTTAACTTTTTAAGCATTTTTAGCCTCGCGTGATTTTTTTACTATTATATCACACAAAACCGCTTTTGTCAATTCTTTTTCTTTTTTATCGCGCTGACAATAATTACAACCGCAATGATAATAACAAGAACAATAACTCCGCCGACAATTGCAATTGTTTTTATCAGTGCGTCCGTATCGCTGCCGGAAAGCTCTTCGCCCCCATCACGATTTCGCCCGGAATTATCGGCGTAGGTTTCCCATTCGCCGCCGTCGGCATCTGCAATAACAGCCGCTACACCTTCGGGCGTGTTAAAGACGTCGGAATAGAGGACAACAGTCCCGTTGCCGCTTTGGGCGGAAAGCTCGAAGACAACGCTGTCGGAGGGTTCAAGCCACTCGAAGGGTATATCTAATTTCGTTTCGCCGGAGCGATACATTAAGACCTTACGAAGCGAAGTTTTTTCCGAAACGGCGGTAATGTCATAGGTTAAGCCCTTCGCACCTTTCCATGAGAGGTTAAACGAATCGCTTGTTTCTTTTACCGTAAAATCCGAAGCATCGAGCGCGTTGTTGATTTCAATTTCGGAGAGGATATTATTGTTAACATCACGCAGAGAGAAGCTGTAAATGTTGTCCCTGTAGGGGATTAGGACTATGAACGGAACGGTTTTTACGGTGCCTATTCCGTCGGGGTAGCCGGTAAATTTCACCGAAAATGCCTTGGAGTCGAGGGTGTTAAAGTCGTAATCTTCCGCAACGATAACATAGTCGCTGCCGCCGCTCCCCGCAGCGTCCTCTATCCCGTCAACAATCTCCGCCCGCTCAATTATTGCCGTCCCGTCATCGTTAACAACCCCCGAAACGGCGTAGTAGCTGTAACCCGCCGCCGAGACTGCAACAGAGAGCGAAAGAATTAATGTAATCGCAAGAATTAAGCTTGCAGCTTTTTTTATTATCTTCATAAACTCACCAATTCCCATCAGGGTCATCAATGTCGCCGTCTCCGCCGTGGCTGCCGCCGCCGCCGTCCGGATAAATCCGGTCGCCGTTTCCGTCGATATAATATTTATCGCCGTTTTCGTCGAAATAATAACTTCTCATAACATAAGGGTTGCCGTCGCTGTCGTAAGTAAGCCCTTGTTCGCAATAAGTTCTGATGAATTCGACTATACCAAGCTGATTGATATCGCCGTACAGCATCTCATTTTCAAGGAGCCACATTACATATTCACCGGTCATTTCCTTATCGGCACCGTATTCCTGCCCTGCCCACCAGCCGAAATATGCGGCGGCGTTCGGCCACTGCTCATAAGGCTCATATGGTTCGCTGGCTATTTCGGGAAGTTCTGAAAGACTTACATCGAATATGTCATAATAGTTCAAACGCTCTACCCATTCGTCAGGGTAATCCTCAAATGCGGGCAATACGTATTCTGCGGCAGCTTCGGTTTGGGGAGCTTCGGTTTCGGTAACTTCGGGCTCTGTAACTGCTTCATCGTCAGCCTGTTCCGCCGGCATAGCATTGTCAACGGGGTTAATTTCAAGCGCAGGCTTAGTTTCGGGTTGGGGAAGAACCGGGTCTGCCGTTTCGGCAAGATCCATCAAGTCGTGGTAGCTGTCCCAAACATAGTAAAGCCTTCCGCCGACTTCCATATACGCGATAACCATATAGTCGTCGGAAATTGCTCCCGCGCCGCAGTCGCTCTCGGTAAAGAAGCCCTTAAAATACTCAAGGTCGCCCTCAAGCCATTCATGAATATGCACCATGCTTGAACGCTCAATCGCGAACATTCCCATCGGCTCAAGAACGTTGTTGACGGCAATTTTAACCTCCGTCTCACCCTTTTTCATGGTATCTTCGGCGGTCTTTTGGAGGTTCTTTTCACCGGCATCAAAATATTCGTCAAAGGTATAAGCTTTATAACCTTTTTCGGCGCGAACCTCGTTACACATTGCGTACCAATCGTCCCTAAGCTCTGCTAACTTCTCTTCGGAAAGCGAATTGTCAAGATTCCTCTCCGGGACAAGCGTTCCGTCGGTATAGACTTTCGGCAGGACGTTTTGGTAATTCGGGATAAGCTTTTCGTACGCTTCTTCCCAAACCATGCTTGTTGTCCAGTGGGAATAACTGCTCCCCATGAATGATGATGTATTAAGCATAACCCCGCCCGATTTCGGGTTGTAGGGGTTTTGCGCATCGTCAATAAGTATGCCGGAATATGTATTGTCTTTTGCGTGGGAAAGGTATTCGCGATTCCCCGTAATACTTGTGCCGCTCGAATCGGTTGCCTTAACCCCGTACGGCAAGCCATTAACGTCGGGCTTCGCGGCACCGTTTTCGTACTCATCGCCGTTGCCGAAGATATGCCCTATCTCATGCAGTAAACTTGCAGTAAGACTTTCCGGGTCGGGGTTCGATTTAAGCGACAAGACAACTGCGTGTTCCGAATCGGTATAGCCGCTGTTCTGCTTGCTTTCGGATATATACGAATCGACAACAACCACAACAACATCATAATTCGCCGCAGACTTGAGCCGATAGCTTTCAATATCGGAAAGGAGCTTTAGCGGTCCGTCGGAGGTCGAAAGGTCGTAACCATTCTCGCCCGTTCCGAAGCTTATGGGCGCGCCGATATAGCGGCGGATAAGCTTGTTCTCCGAAACCGGGAGAGCTTGTGTGCGAAGGGTTATAGTGTCGGAATCCATCTTCGGCGCGGGGAAAACTTCGCCGTTATATTTAACCGACGCGCCTACCGCAAGGACAGAAAATTCGCGGCTGTCGTTGAAAATCGCTTCGGTGCTGTGGGAATTACCGCCGATATTTGCGGTAAATTTATACCTTCCCGCCGCCCAAGATGAAACGGCGTCTTTAGGGGGCGTGTAGGTCATAATCTGCGACTTTTCCGCTTTGTCGGGGGTAATTGTCGCTATTTCCGTACCGTCTCTGTAAACGGTTACGGTGTCGGAGCTTGTAAAGTTATAACTCTCCGACATTACAACCTGAATTGCAGCGGGTTTATTTGCAACGAAAGTATTCATGAAGTAATACTTTCCTGTAGGCAGGTCAATCCCCTTCCCCATAACCTGTGTTACTTCAACCGAAACAATGCCTGTATCGGCGGCATATACAGGGAAGAGCCCGAAAACCAAAACCGCCGCGACTAAAACCGAAATTAATCTTTTCATATCAAGTTCCATTCCGCCATATGAGCGGAAAAAATAGTATATTTTATTTTGTTTCCCCCGCCTCCGGCGGGGGAAACTGTTACTTAATTATATCACGGAATTTATTCGTAATATTTAAATTGAATTTTTCTTCAATCAGGCTCTGAAAAATCGCGGCTGCTATATAATATAGGAAATGGGGTGAATTACTATGCCTATAGGCGTTGCTGCCTTTATTTTCATTGCGGCTGTTACCGTTTCGCTTATTATTGTTACCAATAAAAAGATGTCTAAGAAAATCCGCATTGCGGCGGGAATACTCGGGGGGCTTGCCGCGCTTTTTACTGCGGGTTATATACTTTTGGCGTTTTTACTTTTCGCTGCGATAGATTAGTCTTGACAAGTCTTGTCGCCTGTGGTATAATTAAGTCGTAAATTCTGACTGTAGGTGATAAGATGAGTTTGAAGGATTTATTAAACCCTGTGCGTTTAGGCGGTATGGCGCAGAGTTCCCGAGCACACTCGGAGGAGTTTTTAAGCGACCATTCTTACATAGTGTATTGCACGGCATTTCGGAGGCTCCAGCAAAAAGCGCAGGTCTTCTCCCTCGAAACCGATTCCGCAATAAGAAGCCGGCTTACCCACTCGCTTGAGGTTGCGGATACGGGGCGGCGGCTTGCGAATGATATTGTAGGGCGGCTTAGGGAAGAGAAGGGGGAAGATGTCGATCTGCTTTCTGTCTGTTCCGTCGTCGAGAATGCGTGTCTGCTCCACGATATAGGCAACCCGCCTTTCGGGCATTTCGGGGAGATGGCTATACAAAAATGGGCACGCGACAACGGTCTGGGGGTCTATAAAGAGGCGTTCGGCAGGGCTCCCGAGAGCAGGACGCATATCAATCTGCTCCTGTCGGATTTTATCAATTTCGACGGAAACCCGCAGGGGATAAGAACGATTCTTCATCTCGGCGCGGTTAAGACGAGCGGCCTTGACGGAAAAAACGGCTTGAACCTCACTATACCTACAATTTTAAGCGTAATAAAATACCCTTGGCATATTAAGCCCGAGGGTAAAAAGAAAATCGGCTATTTTTTCTCCGAGAAGGACGACGTTGAAACTTGCTGTTTTTCTATCGGCTGGAACAAGGGAATAAAATACCCGCTTATGTATATAATGGAAGCGTCGGACGACATCTGTTACTCCTTAAGCGACATTTCGGACGGCATCGAAAAGGGCGTTATAACCCTTGCGGATTTTTGCAAGGATTTGTTTGACGAGATAGTATACGTTTCGGGCGGCGAAGATTTTGATAAAATAAAATCTCTCATTGAGTACAATTCCCACAGGAGAGGTAAATCGCCGCAAAAAGACAGTCTCAATGAACTTACAATCACCATCTGCCGTTACATGATGAAAACGGCGGCGGACAGTTTTCTTGAAAATTACGACCGTATACTTTCCGGTACTTATGAAGGGGATTTGCTCACAAATAACAGCTCCGCTATTTTAAAAAATGCGATAAAGACGGTTTGCAGAAAGAATCTTTACCGGTCTTACGAGGCTGAAAAAGTCGAGATTTCGGGCTTTAGGATTATAACGGGTTTGCTTACACATTTTTCAACGCTGTTAAGCCTTAAAAAAGAGGTCTTTGAAAACCTTTTGGAGATTAAAGAAAAGGGTAGGACGAAAGAATGTGACGAATACAAATCCGCTCCGCGTGATATTGAACTTCGGATTTTAAGCAGGATTTCAAATAATGCAATTAATGCTTACAAAAGTTATAAGGCACTTTACGAAAGCGGCGGCTACAGACCGTTCGGAATGGGCAATATTACCGACAGGGAGTTTGAATGGTGGCTTCGCTTCCACATGATTATCGACCACATAAGCGGTATGACAGACCGTTTCGCGCTTGAGACTTACCAGATGTTCGAGGGGATAAATATTGCATAAAATTTAAAAATCCGCGGCACCATGCCGTGGGTTTTTGTGTCTTTATAAGTGACGGCCGTCGAAAAAAAAATGAAAGGGCGTGAAGAGCGTGTTTGACCTTTGGGGCATACAAAACGGGAGCGAGCGGGCACTCGGACGGGTTATCGACAAGTTTTCCGCATACGTCTGTACTGTTATTAGAAACACCGCCGGGGATTCTTTATCACACGAAGACGTTGAGGAACTTGCCTCCGACGTGTTCTTGGCTCTCTGGAACAATGCCGATAAGATTCGCGGTGATAACCTCAAAGCCTATCTGGGGCGGATTGCGCATAACTCTGCCCTCAACCGCCTAAGACAGATTACCGAAAGTCTTCCGCTTGATGATGAAACTGTTTCCGAAAGCGACCTTATCGGAGAAGTTATTTCAAATGAGGAGCGCGAAGCGGTTAGGAGCGCGGTTATGGAGATGAATTCCCCCGACCGCGAAATATTCCTGCGGTACTATTACAACGCCGAACCCGTTAAGGTTGTCGCAGAGGGTACAGGCTTAACCGAAGCCGCTGTAAAACACCGCCTCTCACGCGGAAGAGAAAAGCTTCGGGCGCGCATCGTTAAGGAGGGCTGTTATGAATAACGAAGTCTGGTCGTCTGACCGAATTAAGGAGCTTACCATGGCAAAATTACCGAAAAAATCTTTACAGTACAGCAAAATAGTCCGCAGGGCAAGCGTAATAGCGGCGGCGGCAGCAGTCTTAACCCTCTCCGGGATAGGCGTATACGCTGCGGTAACTTATTTAAGCCCGTCCGACGTTGCAACCGAACTCAACTACCCCGAAGTTGCAAGACAGTTTGAAATGCAGACTTCATTTACGGAGAGCGAAGCCGATACAGTCGGCGCAGCAACAGCAGAACCCGAGTCAATAACCTCCGGGGACTACACCTTCACGCTTTTAGGCGTAACGAGCGGAGCAGACCTGACCGTTATGCGTGAAGACGCGGAGGCGGAGCGCACCTACGCGGTGGTTGCTATTGAAAACGCGGACGGGACGCCTTTTGACAAAGAAACTCATTATGAACCCGGCAATATAGGTATACACGGTTTCTTTGTTTCGCCTCTAATCCATGGGAGAGAACCTTGGAAGGGCGGCGCAATTGCAGGGCTCGGCGGTGCCGCAACAGAGCGGATAATCGACGGAAAAATCTACCGCCTTATTGATTGCGAAAATATCGAAATTTTCGCCGACACAGGCGTTTCCCTCGCGATTTCGACAGGAGCCTTTTTTAACACCGAAGCTTTCGATTATAACCCCGAAACGGGCTTAACAACAGCTAAGGACTTCGACGGCGCGTCGGCGGTGTTTGAGCTTCCGCTTGACCCTGCACTCGGCGACCCTGCTGCGGCGGCTTTGTTCTGGGAAAATTTTGAACATAAAGCGACAGAAACAGCACCGGAACTGCCGCCGGATATAGCGCGCCTTGAAAGCAATTATACAAATGCGGATTGGGAAGATGTAACGGTGGTAGAAGGCACAACCCAAATCCTAACCCCTGATGAAAACGGTCAAATAACCTACAGTTACGAAAACGTCCCCGGAATCGGCGGCGGCGGTCAAACTGCGAAGCTCCGCGATTTACTCTCGAGCGGAAATACGTCGTGGATAACGGGCGGCGGCGAAGTAACCAATGAAGACGGCACATACACGGTTTACGCGATAAGATTAACACTAAATACCACCGACGGAACCGTTACCGCCGAACTCGTTATCCCGAACAACATCTAACCCGACAAGCCCTTCCCCATTAACCCCCGTAATTAGAACCGCCTTTAGCTCGTTCTTCCAAGACCCCGAACCCGGAACCTCCACATGGATATAGTTTTCGGAAAATCCTCGGTGTAAGCCGGGGGTTTTCTCCCTTTCAAAGAGGACGTTAAGCGTCTTCCCGACAAAACTTTTTTCAAATTCCCGACGGGATTTTTCTGCAATCTCCGCAAGGGTTTTTGCGCGGGCTTTCTTAACGTTTTCGGGAATTTGGCAGGGCATTGAAGCCGCCGCCGTCCCTTCACGCCTTGAATAGGGGAAGATGTGGATATTTGCGAAACCTATTTTTTTTATGTTTTCACAGCTAATTTCAAAATCCTCGTCAGTCTCCCCGGGGAAGCCGACGATTATGTCGGTCGTTATTGAAGCGTTTGGGAAATTTTCGCGAAGTTTTTTTGCAAGATCGTAATATTCCGCAAACCTTATATGCCTGTTCATACGCGCAAGGGTTAAGTCACAGGCGGATTGTAATGATAGATGAAACTGCGGGCAGAGGTTAACCGCCTTAAGCCTCGCAATGTCGGAGTCCGAAATTATCTCCGGCTCAAGCGAACCCAAGCGAATCCGCACGCCCGGCGCGTTGTTAGCAACCGTTTCAACGGCATCGACAAGCCGCAATCCGTATTCGATACCGTAAAAAGCAAGGTTAATCCCGGTAAGAACAATCTCCTTAAAACCTTTCTCATACAGGGCTTTCGCGTCATTTGCAATCGACTCCGGCGGCTTCGAGCGGAATTTCCCCCTTGTTTTCGGGATAATGCAGTACGAGCAGTTCATGTTACAGCCGTCTTGGATTTTAAGGAAGGCGCGGGTGTTTTCCGCAAAATCGCATATGGAGAAGTCCTCGAAAGCTGTTATAGGAGGTAAACTCTCCGCAATCTGATTTTTTATCATAAGGGGTAGATAATTTCGCCCCGAAGTGCCTATAATAATATCGGCTAAATCGGTTTTTTCGGGGTGGATTTCGGAATAACAGCCCGTTAGAGCAATGAACTGCACCCAAAAGTATAGACATCTGATAAAAAAGATGATATACTGAAAGGGTGCAGTTTTTATGCGCAAAAAAGGAAGTAAAAACAAGGTATATTCGCCGGAGTTCAAGATAACT